>JBAWGF010000345.1:0-4756 GCA_049592615.1 Candidatus Acidiferrales bacterium | reverse complement strand
TCAGCTCCACGTAATTGTCATCCCACAACACGGGCAGGATTTCCATCTCCTCGTTTTTCTTGCGAATTCCGAGGCGAATCTGGAACGCGAGGTGGTCCGCGATATTCCGCAAGCTCACGCGGACACGCGGGCCATGTTCTCCTCGCTCGATTGTGGCAGCGACGTGCAGGGAAACTCGAGGCAACATCTTGAGTGCGGTGAAATCATCGTACGGAGAGGCCGGCGTGTAGATCGACGATTCCACGGCGGTGTTTACGGGCGGAGCCGGATTGCCGAAGTAAATTGTTTTCGAATACTCGATGTTCGCGGGCTTGCTTGCCAGCCAGTAAAAATTGGAACTCACTGCGCGATGAGCGGGATCCTCGAGCGTCAGACGGAGAAAGTAAACGGGAGAGGACGCGTCGGATTCCGTCGGAGGAATTGTCAGCACGCGCTTGACGGTGTCCGCATCGAGATCGATTTGTGCACGCTCGGAATATCTCTTCTTCAAGTTGAAATCGAAGAGTTCAGCCGCCACATCCAGACCTGAGAACTTTTCGTAGAGACTATTCACGACGGTGACGCTGCGATCGTCATAGGAATATTGCACGTGCACAGGTTCGCAAGCTTTTTTCGCCCCGAAATATCCACCAGCGGGTTGGAGAAAATAATCGTACAGATGCCAGAACAAGGAGGGCCAGGCATTGTTTAACATCCACTGGATGACGCCGGTCGAAGTGTACTTGTTGCGAGCATACGCTTCGAACATGGCGCGCTCGGCGTCGTACGCCATTGCCTGTGACTTCGTTACATAGTCCTCCAGACTGGAAGCCGGGCCGTAGGATTTGTCGAGTGCCTTGGTGAAACGGTGCAGGTCCTTGAACTCATGCGATGCTGCGTGGTAATTCCAGAAATCGTCGATCGGCCATAGATGATCCGGCGGAATCATTTTTCGGAGGGAACTCACAAGAGGAATCGCGGCCCCGGAACTTGTTTCCGTGTTGAATCCGAATGCGCCGCCATATTGTCCCGGGTCCTTCAACCAATAAGCTGGGGGGACGTAGTCGTACGGACCAGTCATTTTGACGCCGGTGCGACCCGTTACCGTTGTCGGCTTATTTTGCGCGGACGACAAAATCGGATTCGGCCAGTTCAGTTCCTTCAAAATGCTGAGATAGGCCTTCTCCACTTTGGCGGGCGGTGGATTGTCGCTGCCATTGAGCCAAGCGAGCATGCTTGGATGGCCTCGCATCCGCAAGACTTGCGAGTGAAGCGATTTTGTGGCGATGGTGAGATCTCCCGGTCTCCACTCACTCGATTGTTCCCAACGGTCGCAGCAGGACCACCCTGCCATGATCAGGACGCCATATTCGTCCGCGAGATCATAGAAATCATCGCTCTCCAATTTTCCTTCGAGCCGGATCGTGTTGAGATTCAAATCGCGAATGTACTGGAATTGCGCCTCCAGTCGCTCCCTCGATTGACGGAGCAACATGTCCGGCGCCCAGCCGCCGCCGCGAATGAGGATTCTCTTTCCATTCACGCGGAACAAACGATATCCCTTTTGATTCAACTCGGAAGTGATTTCGCGGATGCCGAAGCGAATCGTTTGTGAATCGGATACCTCCGCCCCAACCACAAAATGCAAAGACAGCTCGTGTAGATTTTGCGGCCCCAGAAGATACGGCCACCACAGTGTGGGATTTTGAACATGGAGATCGGGGAACTTTTCGGGAGTAAACTGAACGGTGCGCGTTTCTTCGGGTTTGAGCGTGGCCAACTGACGGAATTTCAATTCGCCGATGTTCCCTTCGAGCGAGCCGGTTACCTGCTGGCTGGTGGCGTTGCGCAACATCGCCATCACTGTAAGGTCGGCGCGAGCGAGCGATGGGTTCGGAAAATGGGTGACGACCTGAGGGTCGCGGATCGATACAGCTCCGCTGGCTTGCAAATAGACGTCGCCCCATAAACCCATGAACTTGTCGGGGGGCGCAGGATTCCAGTCGGCAAAAGTGATCGCGAGATCCTTTTCCGTTGGAGCGAACGTTTCCACGGCCAGCACATTTTCTCGGTCGCGCCGGACAAGCGGCGAGATATTGAATTCGTACGTCCGGTATGCGCCCGCAACGCTCTTCGCACTCGCGATCATCACGCCATTGATCCAGACATTTGCGCGGTAATTGATTCCGTTGAAATGTAGCCAAATGTGACGGTTTGCGAAATTCTCCGGAAGGCGAAATTCAGTCCGGTACCACCACGAGCATCGAAACGGGCTGTCAGGCGGCATTGGAAGGAGTGAGAAATTTGCGCCAATCGGGTAGGACGTCCCCGGGATCGATCGCAAGTTCATACCAAAGTTCGGATCAGGATACGTCTTGTCTGCGACGAGTGCGGCCACTACGGTGGATGGCACAGTCGCCGCGTGCCAGCCGTCCGTGTGAAAGCCAGCGGAGGAGATCCGTTCGCCCGGCGCTTTCACCAGGCAGGAGGACTCGAGCGCCCACCCTGCGTGAAGAAATACCCTCGAATGATTTTGCTCGGAAGAATTCGCAGAAACCTGCGAAGGGAAAAGCGCCAAAACCAGCAGTGCCAGGCAGACAGCAACACGAGAGGAGGAGATTTGGGCCATGTCTCTTGAGTTCGAAATAATTATCCGCCACCTCGAAGAGGTCTTCTGGAAATTTCTGCGATGATTTCCACCCGTGTACACCGCGGGCAGAGGTGGCTCTAGATATGCAGCACTCGAATGACAATCCCCGCAAGTCCGCCGCCCACGAACGGGCCGATTACTGGAACTATCGCATAGCTCCAGTCCGATCCGCCCTTTCCGGCGATCGGCAGCAAAGCGTGCGCGATGCGGGGCCCGAGATCGCGCGCCGGGTTGATGGCATAGCCGGTCGTTCCGCCGAGCGAAAGCCCAATTCCCCACACAAGGCTCGCCACGAGATACGGCCCGAGGCCGCCGGCAAGTCCGCCACTCGGAATATTTTTCGAAAAAATGGCGGCGATCACGAAGACCAGCACAAAGGTGCCGACAATTTCGCTGATCAAGTTTGCCGGAAAGTTTCGAATCGCCGGACCCGTGGAAAAGCACGCGAGTTTTAGATGCGGGTCAGCGGTCTCTCTCCAATGTGGAAAGTAATGTAACCAGACGACGATCCCGCCAACAATCGCTCCGAGGACCTGCGCCACAATGTACGGGCCGACCTTCTCGAAATTGCCGGAGCTGATCGCGAAACCCAGAGTGACAGCGGGATTGAGGTGTGCGTCCGCGCTGCCGCAGGCCACAGCGGTAAAAATTCCCGCCATCACGGCGAACGCCCACCCGGCTGTGATGACGATCCATCCTGAGTTCTCTGCCTTCGAACGCTTGAGGACGACTCCGGCCACAACGCCGTTGCCCAATAAAACCAGCACCAGAGTACCCATGAATTCCCCGATCAATCGAGAAGCCATTCGAGTGACCCTCCTTTGAGCGTTTGCGCCCGGGACTTTAGTACGGAAACGGGAGTGAACCAAAGTTTCTTGGACGCGATTTGACACAGGAAATACGGGTCGCGCGGGCGCGGGAGTTAAGAAATGAATCACACCGAGGGAATCTGAGAGGCAGTCCATCCGCCGCCGATCGCTTTAATCAGGAGTACGCTCGAGGTCAGCCGGCGAGTCAATATCTCAACGGCGGTGCGCTCGTCTGTGAGGGCAGCACTCTGCGCGGTCGTGACTTCAAGGTAATTGGCAACCCCACCCTTGTAACGCGTGATCGAAAGCGCCAGAGAGTGTTCGGCCGCCGCGACGGCGGCATCTTCGGTCTGCGCCTCGTCCTGCAAGATGCGTAATGCGGCAAGATTGTCTTCGACTTCCTGGAAGGCGGTGAGCACCGTTTCCCGGTAATTTGCAACGGATTGATCGTGCAAAGCGACGGCTTGTTCTGTGACGCCGCGGCGCTTGCCTGCGTCGAAGAGTGTTTCTACTGCGGCGCCGCCCAAGGACCAGAATGCGCTCGGCCCTTGCAGCAACGTCCCGGCGATGGCGCTTTCAAACCCGCCCGACCCGGTCAAAGTAATAAGAGGAAAGTAAGCTGCCTTCGCGACTCCGATTTGAGCATTCGCTTCCTGAACGCGTCTTTCCGCTGCAGAAATATCAGGCCTGCGCTCGAGCAAGTCAGAGGGCAGGCCCGCGGGAATCGGCGGCGGCGGTGTCATGAGCGGCATGACTGGCAAGCGGAAGGATGAGGCAGGCTTGCCGACGAGAACAGCGATGGCATGTTCAAACGCAGCACGTTGAACTTCGACGTCGGTTGCGAGAGCGCGAGTGGTCTCGAGTTGTGTTTGTGCCTGAGCCACGTCGACGGCAGAGGCGAGCCCGCCTTTATACCGGCTCTGCGTCAGATCGAGAGCTTTCTGGTAGGAAATAACTGTCGAGTCGAGAAGTTGCTTCTGCGCATCCAGACCGCGAAGCTGGAAGTAATCGAGGGCAAGTTCCGCGTGCAAACTCAAATCCACATTCGCAAGATCCGCCGCACTCGCCTGCGCTTCGGACCGGCTCGCCTCCACTGTGCGTCGAACTCGGCCCCAGACATCCGCTTCATAGGAAATATCCACCGGAAGGGCATAGTCGGAATATGTGTTCGAGAATGTCGTGGTGTGGAGGGGCCTATTATGCGACTGGCCGGTACGAGTGGCCGATGCACCGACGGTCACGTTTGGGAACAGCCCCGAGCGGGAGATCCGGACGGTGGCCCGTGCTTGCGCGAATTGAGCCTCGGCTGCTTTTAGAT
>JBAWGF010000344.1:0-2091 GCA_049592615.1 Candidatus Acidiferrales bacterium | reverse complement strand
CCTTAGGAGTTTTGGGTGTTTCCTTCTTTTGCGCGCGCGTGCGGCGGGCCGCATCTGCAAGCGACTCTTGTTGCGGTGCGGGCGCCTGCGCAGATTGCGCGGGAGGCGCGCTCTGCTGTGCCTGACTCTGTGGCTGGCACAACGCGCTCGCGGGAAAGGCCAGTATCTCTGCTATGAGTCCAAACCATAAAGTCCTGCGCATGGCAACCGCCTCCTGCGAGGCATGTCCGGGATATGCCTTCTGTTAGTTTAGATGCGGGCTGCGTTCGAGGCAATCGTGGATGGCAAGGGCTCCTGCCGCAAAGGTAACCACAGCAAAAACTCCGCCCCGCCGCCCGGGCGGTTGCGGGCTTCGATGCTCCCGCCGTGCTGGAGCGCCACTTTTTGGACCACTGCCAGGCCAAGTCCGGTGCCCTCGGATTTTGTCGTGTAGAAGGGGAGGAAGATTTTCGGCAGGTCTGCCGCCGGAATTCCGGCGCCGTTATCGGCCACGCAGATCCGCTGCCATTTCCGGCCCGCCAATTCCTCGATCGTGCCGGAAATCGTGACCCGAGGGGCCACGCCGGCTGCCTTGGCGGATTCCGCGCCGTTCCGCGTCAAATTTAAGAGCGCCTGGCGGAGCAAAGCCTCGTCGCCAGGGAGTTCCTCGAACATCCCCTGGCACTCGACCGTGCACTGCGGGATGGTCTCGTGCAGTTCCTCGGCCACCCGCTCGATGAGCGATTGTACGGGAACCGTTTCGTAGCAAATTTCGAGCGGCTTCGCGAATCGCAGAAATTCCGTCACGACGTGCGTGAGCGACCGCGTCTGATCGAGGATTTTTTCCGCCGAGTCGCGGATTTCTCCCAACGGGGCTTCGCTGCGAATCATCTGCGCGTAACCGGAAACAGTGGCGAGCGCATTCTTGAATTCGTGCGCGATGCCCGCCGACATTTCCCCGAGCGCCGCCAGATTTTCTTTCCACCGGATTTGCTTTTGCAGCGCGGTCAGCTCCGTCAGATCGCTCATCAGGCAGAGCGCGCCGCTCACTTTCATTTCAGCCGCAACCGCGGGGTTTTCCGCGCTTCCACGCGTTGCGTTGCGCACCGAGCGGTAAATCGGAGAGATCGTGACGCCCAGGTGTCGCGCCTCGCCCTCCGTCGTCAGGTGCTCCACTTCGCCGCGCTGAAACGTCTGGCCGTCTCGCAGGCAAGCTGTCAACATCCGGGTCAACTGCGAGTCCGTCCCAAGGATCTCTTTGTAAGACCGGTAACGCAGCGGGCGAATGCCGAGCGCCTCTTCCGCTGCCGGGTTTGTCGAGCTGATTGCGCCCGTTGCATTCACAAGAAGCAGCCCGGTGGGCATGTTCCGCGTCACTTCCTCGGTCAACCGTTCCGATTCTTGCGCCCTCTCCTGCGCCAGCAAATGCAGCCGGGCCAGTTCCTTCTCTTGGGCGCGCAGCTTTTCGATCACGCCCTGCATCGACGCGGCCATAAACGCCGACGCATTTTCGGTGTCCGGAGGAGTAGCAGCCCAGCCACCTTTGTTCGATGCCGCATTTTCGCGCAGGAATCTTCGCACGAAGATGACGATTCCCAGAATTCCCAAAAGGAGCACGACGAGCGCGCCGGCCGCGAAAACCATCTCGGACGAAGTAATCGGCGCTGAATGCGGTGGGGTTGATGCTATCATGAATAGCTCGCTTCCGATATCATCGCACCATCAGCAGCGATTGGTACCAATTTACGACCGGCGTGCCGAAAAAGACCACGAGCAGCGCCGCCGCACCGAGAAACGTCCCGAAGGGCAATTCGTAATTGGAATCCTTTCGCCGCGCAAGGATGAACGCCACGCCCAGAACGCTTCCGAGAAGCGCCCCTGCGAAGATCGTCAGGATCGTGCGCTTCGGCCCCAGAAACGCGCCCGCCATCAGCATCATTTTTACGTCGCCGAGCCCCATTCCTTCGCGCCCGCGCAGTCGGAAATACGCTTCGGACACAATCCAGAGAAGCCCGCTCCCGAGCGCCGCTCCCAGGACCGCATCCACGAGCGACAACACCGGAGCGGGGGGAGGGAAATCGAAAATACGATCGGAAATCCAGTGCGCCGTGC
>JBAWGF010000343.1:0-34514 GCA_049592615.1 Candidatus Acidiferrales bacterium | reverse complement strand
GCGCTACAGGACAATCCGAAATATCTTTCCTGGCGTCGTTCAACCGGCGAAGCAGCTCGGTCGAAATCCAGTTGGCGGCAGCCTTTGCGGGAGCGCCTGCGCGTGTGGCCGCTTCAAAATAATCCGCGAGCGGCTGCGTGGCGGTCAATACTCCGGCGTCGTAAGGCGTGAGGCCGTGCTCGCGCAAAAAACGCGCGCGTTTCGCGTCCGGCAGTTCCGCCGTCCCTCTCCGCACCTCTTCGACCATTGCGCTCGGCACGGACACGGGCAGCAGATCGGGGTCGGGAAAGTAGCGGTAGTCGTGCGCAAATTCCTTTGAGCGCATCGGTTCGGTGCGCCCCGCCGCCACGTTCCACAGCCGCGTCTCCTGCACGATCGTTCCCCCGGATTCGAGCACGCTGATTTGCCGCTCGATTTCGAATTCCAGCGCGTGCGTGAGATAGCGAAATGAATTCAAGTTCTTCACTTCCGCCTTCGTCCCCAATTTCTCCGCGCCGCGCAGCCGCACGCTCACGTTTGCGTCGCAGCGCAGCGAGCCTTCTTCCATGTTGCAGTCGCTCGCGTCCGTGTACTCGAGCACCTGTTTCAGCGTCGTCAAATATAAATACGCTTCGGCGGGCGTGCGAATATCAGGCTCCGAAACGATTTCGATCAGCGGCACGCCGCAGCGGTTGAAGTCGATGTAGCTCCAGCGGTCGGAGTCCGCGAATCCCTCGTGCAAATTCTTCGCCGCGTCTTCTTCCATGTGCAGCCGCGTGATTCCGACCCGCTTTGCTGCGCCCTCCATTTCGATTTCGAGCCAGCCTCCGGTCGCAAGCGGCAGCTCGTACATCGAGATCTGGTAGCCCTTCGGCAAATCCGGATAAAAATAATTTTTTCGTGCGAAACGCGATCGCTCCTGAATTTTGCAGTGCAGCGCAAGCGAAGTGCGCAGTGCCAGCTCGAGCGCCTTGCGATTCAGCACCGGCAGCGCGCCCGGCAGGCCCAGGCACACGGGGCACGTATTCGAATTCGGCGCGTCGCCGAAGCGCGTCGAGCATCCGCAGAAAGCCTTCGTCAGCGTCTCGAGTTGCGCGTGCACCTCGAGGCCGATCACGGCTTCATAGCGCGCACGCACTTCCGGTGCGGCGCGGGGCGATTCCTGAGTTGTTCGGCTCATGATAAACGAGGAATTATAGCATCCACTCGCACGTGCCCGCGCCGTTCCGAATGGATTGCTCGCCGCCCATTTTGGCCGCGCCTCTAGCGCTTTTCGACGCGCCGGGCCAGCGCGATAAGTGAATCCTCGATGAGCGCATCGTGAAATGGGCGAATCACGCGCCAGTAAAGGCGCCCCTGCCAGGTCGGAAAATTGGCGCAAGTGACGTTGAAAACTTTTGTGCCACCATCGGATTCCTCGAGAACCCACGCCATCAATGCGCCGGTCAGGCGGTTTCCCACGCTCATCGCCAATTCGCATGGCTCCTCTACGTGCTCGATCAGAAAGAACGCGTAGTGCCTTCCACGATCGAGCGGCCCTTGTTCGTGGCCGTTCCAGATAAGGCCGCGATCCCAACCGAAGAGTTTTCCGATGGCGGCCCGAAATGCAAAGAGAAACCGCCACCTCCACGACGGTATCAGCAACTCGCGCGCTCCCAACTCCGGAAATATGCGCGCGGCAGACGCTGTAATCTCCGCCACATGGACGTTCAGGACGGAAAATTTCGGCGCCCGCCGTGCAATCCAGCGATCGCTGTGCGCGTTTAGAAAATCCGTTTCGGTCGTCTTCAATGTCTCCTCATCGCGGACCCCAGACGTATCTCAATCCGAATCGATAGTTCAGCCGGAGCCCCGGATACCCGACCGAATCCTGATAGTGATTGTTGAAAATATTTTCGACGCGCGCCGTTGCGGAGAGCCCGTACCGCAAAGGCAAAATCGTCGCAAGATCCCAGCGCACGTAGCTCGGGCTGCTCGTGATTCCGAGCCCCAGAAAATCGCTGTCTGTCCGCCGTCCGACGTACGTTCCCGAAAGATTACAGTTCATCCGGCGATACGTCGCGTTGAAGGAAAGATTCGCGGAGTGCAGCGGCCTTTTGAACAATCGGTTTCCGGGCTCGAGCGCCGGATCGAAAGCAGTCGTAGCCTTCAGCACCTTCGACTCGTCGTAAGTGTAGTTCCCGGCAATGCGCAGCCAGTGCACCGGCTTCATTTCGATGGACGCGTTCGCGCCGGACGCTCGCGCGAGATCGGTGTTGAAAAAACTGCCGCCAAATGCCGGGCAATTCGGCGTTGGCGTCAGAAAGTCAAAACTCACAATGTCGTAGAAGCGGTTGTTGAAATACGTCGCGGAGAAGCGAATTCGATCGGATGCGAAAAGCTGTTCGATTCCTGCATTCACCGTGCGGCTCCGCTCGGGTTTCAGGTCCGCGCTGCAATCGAGCGGCAGCAATTCCGGCTCCTTGATTCCCAGACCGTACGACGCATGAAGCCGCGTCGCGCCCCAGAATTCGTTTCCTTTTCGCAGCAGATAAGAGCCTCCCACCCGTGGCACCACGCGAGTGCCGAACTTTCCGTTCGCCTCCGCGCGCCCTCCCGCTGTGGCCGAAAATCGCGAGCCGAATTGGTAGCGCGCTTCGAGATATCCAGCCTGATTGTGGCGGCCCTCCGAAGGGCCATTCTCGATTTCATATTCGTAGCCGCCGCTGAATGTTCCGTTGTGAAAAAGATACGTGGACTGCTCGTCCAAGCCCGCCCGATTATATTTACTGACGAATGTTCCGGACGGCGGATCAACCACGTCCAGCTCATTCCTCGATTCGAAGCTCGCCACGTGATGCTGCCAGCGACTCCCCGTTGAGAAGTCCCACGCGAGGTTCGCGGAGAAATTCTGAAGGCCGATGTTTTGTCCCACGGGCGCCGGCTCGAAAAGCGTCTGGCCCGGCTGTTCGCCGTTGCTCGTGTTGTCGCGAAGCGCGAGGCGGATGGAATTCGTTTGCGAAAATCGCCAGCCGAAATTTCCCGAGTACGTTGCGTCGTGGAACCGGTCTTCCGGTCCCTGTCCGTCGGTCGTGAAATAGCCTGCCGAAGCGGAATAATCGAATGCGCCAAGCAGGCCGCTCAGCCGCGCGCTTCCGTGACCCGACTCGAACGTGCCGCCGTCGCCTTCGAGCGTCAGTTCCGGCGTGCTCGTCGTTCCGCGGTGCGTGAAAATCTGCACCACACCAGACATCGCATCCGAGCCGTAAAGAACGCTCGACGCGCCGTGAACGATTTCGATTTTGTCGATGTTGTCCAGCGTGAGATACGAATAGTCCTCTTCGTTTCCAGGAGTGTTTACGGCCGTGCCATCAATAATCACTTTCGCATAGCTCGAATTTCCGCCGTCGAGAAAGAATGTCGTGACGCCGCCAAACGAGCCGAGCCGCGAGAGACTGATTCCCGGCTCTGTCGTTAACATTGGCGCGAGCCAGATCTCCCCTCGCTCGTCGATTTCCTCTTTCGTGATCACGTCCACCGGAACCGGCGACAATTCCGCCTTCACCGGCTCCGCCGATGCGCTTACATACACGGTTGACGACATCCTTTCGAGCGCGAGCCGCACATCCCACGTCCGCGCTTCATTGGCGGCCAGCGTGAATTCTCTCTCCACACGCTGAAACGAAGGATGTTGGACGCTCACGCGGTAGCCCCCGGTTGGAAGCACCAGAGAGAACTTCCCTTCGGGCCCTGTTCTTGCAAAAGTGTTGTCTAAGAGGGCGTCAATTCTTTGAGCTATGACGAAAGCGCCCACGACAGCGCCGCCGCTCGGATCGGTCAGCGTTCCGTTGATTGTGGCTGTGGGTTTTGATTGGGCTGTTACGGGAGCCGCAAAAAAAGTTCCAAGCAAACTTCCGAGGGCAAGAAACAGAAGTGTGTGCAGTCTCATTTTTTTCCTCCTCTCCCTCTCGCGCGGGAGTTGAAGGTTGTCCCGATGCGCCACGCAAGCGGCGTGGCAGATCAGGATTGAGACTCCGCCGGTCTCCTGGCTTGGCGGATCGCCCCACTCTTCGGGGCTGCGGCGCGGCCTTCCCATCCTGTCTCACGAATCGCTGTGAACTCTTGCGATCTGTTGCTCAGGGCAGTGGCGCGCGCCGAAAAATTCTCCGCCTTACAGTCGCGCGGCGGCGACGGCTTTTCACCGTCTTCCCGTGCGCGGAGTCTCGGGTGATTGTGGACGGCGCTGCGAAATTGCTGCGGCGCCGCTTGCGGAGGCAAAGACTTCGCGTCCGCCGGAGTTCAGTGGTTTCCTTTCAAAATCACGCGCGGGCGGCCGCTCCGGCGAATTTCCACGTCAAGCGGCGCCTCAAAAACTTCTTCGAGTAAATCGCGATCGTAAACTTCCGCGGGCGTGCCGGTTCGCAGGCTCTTGCCTTTGTGCAGCAGGACGATACGGTCGGAAAATTCCGCCGCGAGATTCAGTTCATGCGTCACCACGACAACTGTGTAGCGGCTTTCGTCCGCCAATCGCCGCAGCCGGCGAAGCAATTCCACTTTTCCGCCGATATCGAGATGCTGCGTCGGTTCGTCGAGCAACAGCACCGACGGCTGCTGCGCCAGCGCCCGCGCGAGAATCACGCGCTGTTTTTCGCCGCCCGAAAGATGATCCATCCATCGGTCCCGCAGCGCGTCCGCGCCCACCTGCGCGAGCGCATTTCCCGCAAGCAAACAATCCTCATCTGATTCGAATCGTAGCCGCCGTCCGTAAGGGTAGCGTCCCTGCAAAACGTATTCCCACACGCGCAACGGGAATAGAAGTTCGCTTTCCTGCTGCACCAGCGCGATCTTCTGCGCGCGCGCCCGCATTTCAAGATCGCTCACTTCCGTGCCATCCACTTCCACGCGGCCCGAAAGCGGTTTGATCAATCCCGCCAGCAATCGAAGCAGTGTCGATTTTCCGCTCGCGTTCGGGCCGAGAATCGCGACCATCTCCCGCTGCTGCGCTTCGAAGCTTGCGGGCCCGAGCGTGAATTTCGGCGCGGAGCGGTCCGTCGCCGAATAGGCGTAACTTGCCTGCTCCACCTTCAAGCGCACCGGCGCATTCCCACCGGCGAGGAATGGCTGCGGCGTCACCGAAGCGCCGCTTCCCGCAGCGGAATTCATCTCACCCTCCGGCGCATCAGGTAAATAAAAACAGGCGCGCCCGCGAGCGCCGTCATCGCGCCCACCGGCAATTCCGTCGGCGCAACCACCGTGCGCGCGAGCGTATCGGCCAGCACAATCGCGATTGCGCCGCCGATCGCAGACGCCGGAATCAGCAGCCTGTAGTCTGTTCCAAACAGCATTCGCATCGCGTGCGGCACGAGCAACCCGATGTAACCGATTGCGCCGCTCACCGAAACGGCAAGCCCCGTCAGCACCGACGCGGCGACGTACACCACCAGCTTCACGCGATTCACGTTCACGCCGAGATGCCGCGCTTCCTGCTCGCCCGTGAGAATGAGATTCAGATCCGACGAAGTCGTATAGATGGCTCCCGCGCCGATGAGGAAAAGCGTGAAGAGCGATTCGAACCACAGCAAAACATGATCGGTCGGAGGCGTCGTGGCCAGATCGCCCATCAGCCAGAATGCGATGCCCGGCAGATCGCGTCCGCTGAGCGTAGTGAGCAGAAACATGATGATCGCTGAAAGAAACGAAGCGGCGACGATTCCTGCGAGCAGCAGCGTTGCGCTGTCGAGTTGCCCGCCGCGCCGGCCCAGGAAATAAACGGCTGCAATCGTCGCAGCGGCTCCTGCGAACGCTGCGATCTGCACCACGCCCACCAGATGCGGCGCGAACACGCGGCTCAGGATTACGCCGAGAGCCGCGCCGCTCGAAACACCGAGGACGTAGGGATCCGCGAGGGGGTTTCGCAACAGCGCCTGGAATCCCGCGCCCGCCACCGAAAGCGCGGCGCCCACCAGAATCCCGAGCGCAATGCGCGGCAGCCGCAGGCCAAAAACAACGAGCCAGAATTCCGACGGGATTTCTTCTCTCCGGCCGAGGACGCCGCGGAAAAGAGTCATCACGATGTCGCGCACGGAAATCGGATAAGCGCCCATCCGCAGCGAGATCACCACGGCCACAAACAGCACGGCAAAGAGCACGCTGCAAATGCCGAAAATTCGTCGCGGCGTCAGCGGGCGCAAAAGGCACGCTCCTCAGGAAGTTTTGCAACGACTGGCGCGAATCGATCGTGAATTTCGAGTTTCGATTTCCGGGTATCGCTCTTCTCTGTAAACGCTTCCGGATGCAACTCGTGCGCGAGCTGCTCGATCGTCTCGATCAATCCCGGTGACGGCCGCGTCGCTTCCTCACTGACGACAGCGACATGGCCTCGCTCAACGGCAAGCAATTCTTTCCACGTGGGCCGCGCGCGCATGTCGGCGAGCGGAGCCTCACCCGATTCCGTGTGATTGCCTGTGAACACGATGTAGTCCGGCTGGAGACGCACCACTTCCTCGAGGCTCAACTGCGGCCAGTTCTGCTTCGACACCACCACGGATTCCGCCCCCGCCCAGCGGAGCGCATCCGCGACGAACGTGTTTTGCCCGATCGTAATCAGCGGATCCTCCCAAACCACAAACAGCACGTGAACCAGCGGCAGTTCCGCGAGCCGCGAATGCAGCGCATCGAGGCGCGCCTGCAATTGCGCGACGAGCGCCGCACCCTGCTGCGACGCGCCCATTAATTCCGCCATGTGCGCGATCGAATCGAGCATCCCGCGCACCGTGTGCGGATCGCTCGTGTAAACCGCGATGCCCAGCCGCGAAAGCGAATCGACCGATTCGCGGCGGTTGATCGAAGTCGTCGCGAGCACCAGATCGGGCCGCAGCGCGACGATCGCCTCGAGGCTCGGATTTACCGGCGAGCCCACGTGAGGCATTGTCTTCGCCGCTGCCGGCGTGTCGCAATAATCCGTATCACCTGCCAGCCGTTCTTCAAGACCGAGAGCGTAAATCGTTTCCGTCAAATTCGGCGCGAGCGTCACGATTCGTTTCACGTTCACGGGAATCTCGACGCGTCGCCCCGCTTCGTCGGTGACTATCCGCGCCGCAGAATCTTTTGCCGCTGGCGCCGTTGATTGCCGCCCCGCAGCGGCTGGCAGCGGCGCACAACACAACAGTACGCCCGCAACAGAATGGATAAAAATCCGCCGATGCCGCGCGCTTCGCAATCGTTACTCCAAAAAAAATCGGCAACAAAAAAGCCTCGCGAAAGTAGCGAGGCTTGTCGCCACACCCTCTCTCGCGAAGAGTGTCAGCTTCGACCGGCTCGGGTACGTTCCTGACTCTCGGCCGCCGCTTTCGCAGCGAGCCGATTACAGTGGCGGGACCGTGGCCGATTTTCACGGCCTTCCGTTTACCCTGAGAAACCGCCAGTGGCGGTTTCGAAGGGTTCACCGTCGGAATTCGTCAACGCGAATTCGGAGGGTTTGTCCCGAAGCCAGTTAAGTTGTCAGACGAGAGTGTAAACTTCGAGGTGCGGAGTGTCAATCAGCCGCGCCTGTGAACTTAAATCAGCGGTTCTTCCATTTCGGGGCGCGCTTTTCGACGAGGGCGCGCAAACCTTCCTGGGAATCTTCGAGGTCGGCGAGTTCGTTCAAAAATACTTTCATCGAATTGCGGACGCCCTCTCGCAGCGGCAATCCCATGCCGCCGATGATGGCTTTTTTCGCCATCGTCAGCACCGGGCCCGATTGCGCCGTCACTTTGGCAATCAATTCGTCCACTTTTTTCTGCAATTCCGCTTCGGGGACGAGCCAGTTGACGAGGCCCAGCTCGCGAGCGCGTTCCGCGGTCATCGACTCGCCGGTCAGCACAAGTTCCAGTGCGATTTTCGGCCCTAGGATGTAGGGTAGAATTGCAGCGGCGAGCGGGGGAAAAACTCCCAGCTTGATTTCCGGCTGCGCGAAGCGAGCCTTTGGAGTGGCGATCACCAAATCGCCCAGAGCCGCAAGTTCCGCGCCTCCACCCAACGCCGGCCCGTTGATTACGATGAGGACGGGCTTCGATACATCGAGCATCGCGGAGAACGCGGCGTGAAACGCGTCCAGAAGTTGAAACACGCGCCGCGGCGTGTACTCGTCGAGCTCGATCCCGCCGCAAAATGTTTTCGCTGCCGAATCAACGACGATCAGTTTCACGTCGCTCTGATACCCAAGCACGCTGATTCCCGCACCGAGTTCCGAAAGCATCCGCTCGTTCAGCAGGTTCTGCTCGGGACGGTCGAGCGTAAGGTGTGCGACTTCGCCGTCCACGCGGTAGCGCACGAACTGAAAATCTTCCGGCTTCGGCGGATGCTGCGCCAATGTTCCGAGCGCATCCGCGGTGCTCACGCTCGAGCCCGCATTTGAACTGCCCCGCGTTCCTCTGAGTAGCGCCATTGATTGCTCCGTCTAAAAGCTTAAACTGTTTCGATTTCGACCGCCACGCCCATCCCGCCGGATACACACAATGTGGCAAGACCCCTGCTCCCGGGCTTGCCGCCAAGCTCGTGAACGAGCGTGGTCAAGATGCGCCCGCCGGTGCAACCGATGGGATGGCCGAGGGCGATCGCGCCGCCGTTCGGATTCAGCCGCTCCATGTTGAAATGGAGGTCGCGGTCGCACGCGATCACCTGCGCTGCGAATGCTTCGTTCAATTCCACCGCGTCGTAATCTTCCACTTTTGTCCCCGTGCGCCTCGTGAGCGCGCGGACCGCCGGAACGGGCCCGATACCCATCACGCGCGGATCCACCGCAGCCACAGTGGCGTCCACGATTCGCGCGAGCGGCTTGAGTTTCAGCTCGCGCACTTTTTCTTCGCTCGCCAGCACGATTGCAGCCGCGCCGTCCGTAATCCCGCTCGAATTCCCGGCCGTTACGGTTCCCGTTTTGCTGAAAACGGGCGGAAGCTTTCCCAGCGCTTCGAGTGTGGCGTCCGGGCGAACGTGCTCGTCCTTTTCAAGGCGCGTGACACTGCCTTTCCTGTCCTTCTTCTCGATTGGAATAATCTCAGTCTTGAAATGGCACTCGGCCGCCGCGCGCGCCGCTCGACGGTGGCTCTCCACCGAAAACGCATCCTGTTCCACGCGCGCAATTTTGTACTGCTCGGCGAGAATTTCCGCCGTCTCGCCCATCACGAGCTTCGCAATCGGGCACAGGAAGCCGTCGCGGTACATTGCGTCCACCAGCGGCTGGTTACCCATCTTGAATCCCCAGCGCCCATCCACCAGATAGGGCACGCGGCTCATGGATTCGGTGCCGCCCGCCACGATGATTTCCGCCTGGCCGAGCAGAATTTGCTGCCAGCCGAGCATCACGGATCGCAGGCCGGAAGCGCAGGCCATGTTCACAGTGAACGCCGGAACGTCGTCGCCGAGTCCCGAGCGCCACGCGATCTGCCGTGCGGGATTCGGTCCCACGCCGGCGGAACGCGCATTGCCGAAGATCAACTCGTCCACACGCCACGGAAGCGGCGCGTCGTCCTCTGTCGCACGCTCTCCGGGCATGCGCTCGGCGGGCAACGGCTGGCCGAAGGCGCGCTCGAGCGCGGCCCTTACGGCGATAACGCCCAGGTCGGGCGATGTGAAGTCGGCGAGCGCACCGCCGAATTTTCCAATCGGCGTTCGCACCGCACTCACGATGTAAACCGTTTTCGTCATGGCTTTGGAGAAACAACCAAATTTGATGCGGAAGAAGCGGCTTCGATGCCCTGGTTCGAGTGACGATTAGAACGGGCGGCGATTCTTTGTTTGCAACAAGTTGCGGTGAGTTCTAATCGTCCGGGGTGACGATTAGAAATTCGCCGGATTTTCTCAAGCGAATTGGCTCGCTGCGGCATCTGCGCGCCGCGTGCCCGCGCTGCGGATTGGGGTTTCGTCGTCATTGCAATCGCTCCACGTTAGTATAAATCGAAATGAATTGCGCTGGGCCAAAGGTACAGGAAAGGTACAAGGCATAGTACCGCTGTACGAAGGTGTTTTCAGCGGGCGCTGGGGGAAGAAATGCAACCACAGATAAACACAGATAAACGCAAGGAAGCTGAGAGGCATAGGATTGTTCTTCAGGGACTAAGACCCCGTTTCGTTTAGCCAGCAAATGTCGGAGCTGAAGCTCCGACCCCCTAAAACGCAATTGTGAGTTGCTTCCTACAGGGAAATCCAGCCGATGCGTATCTGCGGCGATGTCGCGCGGCGTTGCAAGGGCGACATTCACAGTGTTTGCCGCCTTCGGACGCTCCGTGGCTCTTCCCGCCGCCTCATTCGTCCTCTCACAATTCAATTCATACCATTGCGCCACGCGCGGCGGGTAAAAAGTCGGCAGCCGCAACTGTGTACTTCTGCGGCGACGGAGCCGAAATGCACAAGCAAGAATGTCTGTGTGTGACCGGATGGCTAAAGGAAGGGTGGATCAGTTTCCCGTAATCCGACTAATCAGGAGTTGAGTCTAGTTCTTGTTCCTGTCTATGTTCACATTCCCAGAGCCAACGGATCGTGTGTAAAGTGGACTTGCTGCATGAGTTCATTTTCTGTGCCACAATCCGATTATGAACCCCTTCAAATTCTCCACTGACGACTCCGACCCATACGAAAACCAACCCAGGGTGCAGTGGTTCCCAAGACGGCAAAGAAGGTGGAAATGGCCCGCAGACTATCGAAGTTGCATGGGCTGGGTTTTCGCGCTCGAAATCCCGCTGAGCTTATTTAACATTGTGCGCGCAATTCTTCACCCTCATTCGCGCACGGTTCTGCAAAACTTACTCGTCGGACCGATGTTCTATTCTTCTTTGGCCACCATGTCTGTAATAGCCTTATGGGCGATCTGGAAAGACAAATCCTGGGCCAGAGGCTGGGCCGTCGCGGCAAGCTCTATCCATTTTCTGGAGTTCCTCAGGCAATTCGTTATTCCGGTGCGACCCGCCTGGGACCACTACCTGAGCTCATTGATTGTTGCAGTAATCGGAGCGGTTGCTTTCTCGTGGCCCGATAAACAGGTTGAAACGCGGTAACCGGAAACTGAGCCAATATTAGAGGAAGCGCTGCTCTCTGCGGGCTTCGGCTTTCGGATTCTCGTGAACATATGCTGTACCGGGGATACATGTAGGAGCGCCTAGGCGCGATGGAGAAGATGGCGCGGGCCAGGCTTCTAGAGCGAAATCCAGCCGGCGCGGATGAAGCAGAGCGAAGCAAAGCCGACCGCGATCCACAACAGGACGCCCTGCGCGAGCGGCCGCCAGCCGACCTGGCGCAGCGTGGCGCGCGATATGCCGCTGCCAATTAGGAAGAGCGTCGCGGTAAGGCCGAGACGTCCCAGCCCAAAGAGCGACTTCGTGTAGGGAGAAAGCGTCGGCAGCCATGTGTTCAGAACCGCTGCGAGGCAGAAGAACAGAATGAACCAGGGAAACTGAATCGTGGATTTGCTGCGTTTGACGGCGGCAGTGGCAATTGCCAGCGGCACGATCCACAGGGCGCGAGCGAGTTTCACAGTTGTGCCGACGATCAGAGACTCCGCGCCATAGCGCGAAGCGGCGCCGACAACGGAACTCGTGTCGTGGATGGCGAGAGCGGCCCAAAGCCCGAATTGCGATTGGGATAGCTTCAGGTAATGTCCGAAGGGCGGAAAAATCAGCAGGGCGATGGAATTCAGAATGAAAATTGTACCGAGCGAGACCGCCATCTCTTCTTCATCGGCGTGAAGAATCGGAGCGATGGCCGCAATCGCGCTTCCCCCGCAGATCGCCGTGCCTGCAGTGATCAGGAAGGAAGAGTTGCCGCGAACCCGGAGCAGTTTTCCGAGTGACATTCCGAGGAGAATGGCGAACGCAAGACCGCAAACGGTGTAAAGGAAGCCGCTGCGCCCTGCTTTCAGCACTTCGTGAAGATTCATTCCAAATCCCAGCGCCACGACCGAACCCTGAAGAAGCAGAGACGATGCCTTCCGGGTTTCCTGGGGAAAGGGATTTGCGACGATCAGACCGAATAGAATGCCGAGCGTGAGCGCCAGCGGCGGCGATAGATACCCGCTGAAACATGCAAGAAAGGTGAGGACGAAAAGAATTCTTCGAGCCGGCTTCATGGAAACGCACAGCCTAGCAGGAAGGGTCGGGAAAGGCGAACGCAGGTGGCCCGCAAACCGCTCTCTCTCAGGGTGGCATCACCACCATTTTGCGGCGCTGCTTTCGAGCGCTGCGGATTTCGGGTATTCTCGTGAGCCTATGCTGGACCTGGGATACGTGCGGGAGCACACGGACGCGATCGAGGGGATGGTGCGCGACCGGGGCATCGCGCTCGACCTTGCGCCGTTTCGTACGATTGACACCGAGCGGCGGCAGCTCATCACGTCAGCCGAGCGCCTCAAAGCCGAACGGAACAAGGCCAGTGACGAAATCGCGAGGCTCAAAAAATCCGGGCAGGATGCGTCGGCGATCCTCGCGCGAATGAAGGAAGTTTCGGATGAAATTAAGCGCGACGACGAGCGAATCACGGAATTAGACGAACGCCTGAAACAATTTCTACTCACCGTTCCGAACATTCCACACGCGAGCGTTCCGGTGGGAAAGGGCGCGGCGGACAACGTAGAAGTGCGCCGCTCGGGCGCGCCGCCGAAATTCGATTTCGCGCCGCGGCCACACTGGGAAATCGGCGAAGGCGCGGGAATTCTCGATTTCGCAGCAGCTGTCAAAATGACGGGCGCGCGATTCGCGGTTTACAAAGGATTGGGCGCGCGGCTCGAGCGGGCGCTCGCGAATTTTTTCCTCGACGTGCACACGCGCGAGCACGGCTACACGGAAATCCTTCCGCCGTTTCTCGTGAACACCGCTTCGCTCACCGGCGTCGGCCAACTCCCGAAATTTGCCGCCGAAATGTTTCGCATCGAGGGAACCGATTTCTGGCTCACGCCAACTTCAGAAGTCGAGCTGACGAGCCTGCATCGCGATGAGACGCTTGATGCCGATACGCTGCCGATCAAGGTGTGCGCATGGACGGCGTGTTTCCGCTCCGAAGCCGGCGCCGCGGGAAAAGACACGCGCGGGATCAAGCGGCAGCACCAATTCCAGAAAGTCGAGATGTTCAAATTCACGCGCCCTGAACAAAGCTACGACGAGCTGGAATCATTGGTGCGAAACGCGGAAGAAATTTTGAAGCGGCTCGGCCTGCACTATCGCGTGATCCAGCTTTGCACCGCGGATATGGGATTTGCTTCCGCAAAGACCTACGACATCGAGGTCTGGCTGCCTTCGTCGAATGAGTTTATGGAAATTTCTTCGTGCTCGAACTGCGAATCGTTTCAGGCGCGCCGCGCCGGGATTCGTTTCCGGCCGAAGGGTGGAAAATCCGAATTCGTGCACACGCTTAACGGCTCGGGCCTCGCGGTTGGACGAACGTGGATTGCGATTGTGGAGAATTACCAGCAGGCCGACGGCTCCATTCTCATCCCCGAAGCTCTGCGGCCGTTTATGGGCGTGGATCGCATCCCTGCCGGTCATTAGAACCTGCCACAGAGACACCATGGGAACCGTCTGAACTAAAGTAAAAACAAATCCAGAATTAAAAATAAAAACAAAAGCCTGCTTTTCGTTCTTCTATACGTTTGATTTTCTCTGTGACTCAGTGACTCTGTGGCGTATTGGTTTGCTACGAAGTGGGGCCGACGAGGACTTCGGGGCCGGTCGGTTGAAGTTCTCCCCCGGCGGGTTCCATCGTGACAGCCACGGCCTTCACAGTGACGCCTTCCGGGACGTTCGTCATCCACGCGCAAGAATCACCGGTCACGGGATTGAAGACGCCAGCGCTGATGGGTTTGCCCTTCATCGGAACAAGCCAGAGCTGATAACTTTTGTCGTCCGGTGGCGGCTCGACCCAGCCGTCGTAATACAGTTTGCCCGTCTCGGAGTTGTAAACCACGCGCACGGCTCCCTTGGGCATGCCGGGCATGGGCTTGAGCGCGACGGAGACGGAGCCGCGCGCTTCCATCATGGCGACAATTTCACGCGCTTCGTCCAGTTGCTTCCGTTGCTCCCGGACGTCGGCACGCATGCGCGAAAGCTGCGCGTCGAGTTTCGCGTTTTCAGTCCACTGAAAATAGGAAACGACGGCAAGAATCGCAATCGCCGGGACCAGGATCGCGGCCCACCACTTTCCGAAGATGCCGCCTGCGCGTTCCGGCTGAGCAGGCGGGTGCGACGGCGAGCGATCTTCTGAAGTTTCGTGGAGACGGCGCAGCAAGCGCTCTTTCACTTGTGGCGAAGGTTCGGCAGCCGGAGCAGCGAACGCCAGCAGAGAGATGCGCCCGCGCGCTTCGGCGAGTTTTCGCGCGCAGTCAGAGCACCCGGCCAAGTGCGATTCGATCGCGAGCTTCTCCTCGCCTTCGAGCGCGCCCAGGGCGAAAAGCTCGAAATCTTCCGCGCGAGTTGGATGTCCGCTCATGGATGCAAATTCCGTTTCAACGATTCCACCGCCAGCCGCAGCCGCGTTTTCACCGTTCCCAGCGGATCGCCGGTGCGCTCCGCAATTTCGCTGTGCGTGAGCCCTTCGAAATAAGCCAGCTCGACGGCGGCACGCTGCTCTTTCGGAAGATTGTCGAGCGCGCCCCGGACGCGCGTCATCAGTTGTTGCTGCGCCAACGCGGTCTCGAGGTTGTGCGGAAATGCGACGACGTTCTCGACGGATTCTCCAGTCTCCTCCGGGCGGCGGCGACGCAATCGTGAAACCGCACGGTTGCGCGCAATCACGATCAACCAGCCCGGCAGCGAGCCGCGCGAAGCATCGAAACGCGACGCCGTGCGCCAGAGCTGGTAGAAGATGTCCTGCAAAATTTCCTCCGCCGCCTGCGCGTCTCGCAAAATCCGCGTCAGCACGGACGACAACATCCCGGCATAGCGGTCGTAGAGCGCCGCTAGTGCCGCCTCGTCCTGCTCCACGAGCCTTTCAACCAGCGACGCGTCCGAGGCTCTCAACTCCCTGCCCGTCTTCGCACTCACAGTGATGTGGCGGCTCCACTGCTACAAGAGGTACGCGCGGAGAGGAGTTCCCGGATGGGTGGGCGTGACGGAAACTCGCTATGCCTTGCGTTCGATCGAATTAGCTTCCGCAGCGTATCTTGACCGCCCTGCACGGGTCAACGAGGATGGAAGCTGACCTTGGCAGCCGACCGAAATGTACGGGGCGGAGTGCCCAGAAAGACTCCATAAATTACTGAATAAAAATGAGTTATAATTATAGCGCGAGAAATTCTTGTCGAAACCCCATGTAAATCCCGGAACCTTGTCTCCGCGAAAGTCAGTGGTTTCCATTGACATCCCGTGCGGCTTGGCTAAACTTCGACTCGCGCGGGACTTACGGGTAGTTCAGATCCCTGAAATGCAATTTTTGTAGGCGAAGGCAGCGCAGTTCTTGCCGCGTCAGGAGGAAGTCTCGATGGCCACCGTTGTCAAGGCCGCTCCCCAGCCCATGCCGCGCATTGCGCCGCGCGAGGATTTGAATCCCTACCGCATCTCGCAAATCCAGTTCGACATTGCCGCTGAATACCTCAAGCTCGACCCCGGACTTCGGCAGGTTCTGCGCACGCCCAAGCGCATCTTGGAAGTCTCCATCCCGACGAAGATGGACAACGGGCAATTGAAGGTCTTCACCGGGTTTCGCGTGCAGCACAACATCGCGCGCGGCCCGGCCAAGGGCGGCATTCGTTACCATCCCGGCGTCACGCTCGATGAAGTGAAAGCGCTGGCGGCGTGGATGACGTGGAAGACCGCGACGGTCAACATTCCCTACGGCGGCGGCAAGGGCGGAGTCATCTGCGATCCGAAGCGGATGAGCAAGCCCGAACTCGAACGCATGACGCGCCGCTTCACGTCTGAAATTCTCCCGATCATCGGTCCGGAGCAGGATATTCCGGCGCCCGATGTGTACACCGATTCGCAGACGATGGCGTGGATCATGGACACCTACTCCATGACGAAGGGCTATTCGACGCTCGGCGTCGTCACGGGCAAGCCGCTTTCGATCGGCGGGTCCGAAGGCCGACATGAGGCGACCGCGCGCGGCTGCCTCGTCGCCGTCGAAGAGGCGTGCAAACTGAAAAAGATGTCGCTGCGCGGGGCGAGCGTGGCGATTCAGGGATTCGGGAATGCTGGTTCGCTCGCGGCAAAGTTATTCGCGGAAAAGAAATCGCGCGTGGTGGCGATCAGCGATTCTCGCGGCGGCGTATTCAATTCGCGCGGGATCGATCCGCTGAAGGCGATGCGTTACAAAGAGCGCTCGGGAACGGTCGTCGGTATGCCCGGAACTTCGCGCATCTCGAACGATGATCTGCTCACGATGAAATGCGACATCCTGATCCCGGCGGCGCTCGAAAACGTCATCACGCTCAACAACGCCGATCAGATCAAGGCGAAGATCGTCGCCGAAGCAGCCAACGGCCCGACCACTCCTCACGCGGACGAAGTTTTGGCGCGCAAGGGCGTCATGCTGCTTCCCGATATTCTCGCGAACGCGGGCGGCGTGACGGTCAGCTACTTCGAATGGGTGCAGGATTTGCAGAGTTTCTTCTGGTCGGAATCCGAAGTGAATGCGAAGCTGGAAATGATTATGCGGCGCGCGTTCCACGAAGTGCACGAAACGATGCGCAAGCATCGCACGCATATGCGCACCGGCGCATACGTGCTGGCCGTCGGCCGCGTTGCCGACGCGACGCTGGTCCGCGGCCTCTTCCCGTAAAATCCCTGGCGTTCTGATTCTGAGGCCATTCGATGAGGATGGCCGAAGGATTTCAGCGCCGCCGAGTTCCCACTCGCACGATTCGAATCCAAGTTGCTACTGGTGCGTCCCGCAAAATTATTCTTGCGTTGTGCGCGAGAAGGCGTACATTTTTCTTTGCCGGCGTGCCCAGCGAAAAAGGGCGTCGCCGGCATTTGTGCCTCGCGCGGAGGGCACTTCGAATTGAGCAATCACACGCACGCGTCGCCACCGATACTTCTCACCATCGCCGGGTTCGATCCCTCGTGCGGCGCCGGCGTGGCCGCCGATTTGAAAACATTTGCGGCGCACAATTGCTACGGCGTTGCGGCGGTCACGGCGCTCACGGTGCAATCCACGCAGGGCGTGCGCGATGTGCACCCCACTCCTTCAGCGACGCTGCGTTCGCAACTGGACGCGCTCGCGGAAGACATCACTCTCGCGGGCGTAAAGATCGGGATGCTCGCGAACCGCGCGAACGCCGCCGTGGTCGCCGAATTTCTCGACAAGCACAAATTCACGCACGTCGTCCTCGATCCGGTTTCGCGTCCGACGGCTGGGACCGGCGAACTGCTCGACGCCGCCGGCCTGAAATTCGTCCGCGATGAACTTCTCAAGCGAGCGAGCGTAATCACTCCAAACATGCCCGAAGCAGAATTTCTGACGGGCATGGAAGTGAAAGACCTGCACGCGATGAAAGCGGCGGCGCTGAAATTGGTCGAAATGGGCGCGCGCGCCGTGATCGTCACCGGCGGGCATCTCGACAAGCCGATTGACGTGCTCTGCGAGGGCACCGAAGTGGAAACATTCGGCGGAGACCACGTGAAGAGCCCGAATACGCACGGCTCGGGCTGCACGTTCTCTTCGGCGATTGCCGCGCAACTGGCTCTTGGCCAGCAGCTACGCGAAGCGGTGATTCTTTCGAAGGCCTATGTCACCAAGGCAATCGAGAAGTCCTATCCGGTCGGTAAGGGAGCCGGACCGCTCAATCAACTTTACCGCTTCCATCAGGAGGCGCCGGCGCGCGGCGTCCACGAAGTTCCGCAGCACGGCATGCACCCTGCTTCCGAGCCCGCCGCGCATTAATCACTCCGCGTTACTCTCCCGCTTTTGCAACCAGAGTTTCCGCCACTGCGATGTTGGGCAAAAGCTCCTCCGGGAGATTGTGCCGCTGCTTCAGATATTCGGGCGAGTTGTAAGACAGCCAGACTTTTCCGCTCGCATCCTCCGCCACCAGAATCTTCAGCGGCAAATCAATCGCGGCACTGGGAGACGCGAGCATCAGCGGGGTTCCCGCCTTCGGGCTGCCGAAAATCAGAAGTTTGGTCGGCGGCATTTTCATCCCGGCTTTTTGCGCTTCGCCGCTGTGATCTACTAACGCAAAGAGCGTCACACCCTTTGACAGCAGGATTCCCTTCAGCCTTTCGACCGTTTCGTCCATGGAATGACTGCTGGGCTTGCGGATGATTCCATTGTCTGCATTCGCCGTCATGGGCTTCTCCGGAATTTCCAGGTTCGCCTGCTGAGGATTTCGAAATAATACCAGGTAGGTTGCCATTGCCAGACCGATTGCGGCAACAAGCAGAGCCAGTGCAATGGCAGTCGATGAGGGACGGTTGAAATCGGTGCGCCCGCGTTGCAGATTGCGGATGAACCGCACATGGTGCACTGAGGAAGACACGTTGACGAATACGCCCGCGATGATGAGCGCGGTCCCGAACCAGACCGATAACACGGGCTGATGCGGGCGCAAACCTGCTGGGATCAACTGGAGTTCCTGAAGAAAGAGTCCGAAGCGCGCGACGACAAAGCCGAAACCCATGAGTGCGAGGCCCGTGCGAATCCATGCGAGAAAAGTGCGCTCGGCGGCGAGATAGTCGCTCGGGTTTTGGTTCGAGTCACGTTGCGTCGCGTCGGTCATCTTTCCACCGTTCTGAAATCCGGCAATCCGATCAGAAGCTGGATTCGAACGCGTGGAAGCGGCGTTCGAGTTCCCATTGTGCTTGGGCCTTTTCGCTCGATTGCAAATAGTTCGCGCACGCCGAAGACGGCTTGTCCGAGCCGAGCGCATCGTGCGAACACGCCGCCACCGCGCGGGTGAACGCATCCGGCTCGCGCCACAAACTCGCGCCGGGCAAGAAATTGTGGTCCATGCCGGTTCGAACCATCTGCTTGAGATCCGCATAGCTGAAGTTGTACGTCTCAACGGCACGGACGAATTCATGCGTCATGTCGATGCGGGAAACACCCTCGTCATCCGTCGAAAGCGCCACCGGCACGCCGAATTTGTGATAGACCGGCAACGGATGATCCTTGCCGCTCACTCCCAAAATCACGTCGTTGCTTGTGAGATTGATTTCAACCATCACGTGTCTTGCGGCCATCTCTTTCAACAAATCGGCCGGGCGATCTTCGTACATCAAATCCACGCCGTGGCCGATGCGCTCCGCGTGAGCTTCTTCGACCGCAAGCCGGATGTGGCAGCAAAGTCCTTCGTATGTGACAAGGCCGGGAGCGATTTCGCCTGCATGGAGGCTGATGTGAATCTTCGGATAAAGCCCATGCAGAAAACCGACCATGCGCATGTGCAGCTCGTAATCCGACATGGAAATGTAGCCGTCTTCCGGCATCACGAAATTAATGCCGACGAATCGCGGATCGACGGAAGCCGTCTCGAAACCGAGCAGCGCCTGGGCGAAAACCTGCTCCTTCGAAAAGCCGCGCAGAACCTGGTAGAGAAATCGAATCTGAACCTTGCAGGCAGCCGCTTCATCGGCCTGGCCGCAACGCTCGAGCTTGCGGCGAAGCATTTCTGCTTCGTCGATGTGCGCGCTGGCGAGCGCGATGTCATCGCGCAATCCGTGAGCGAGCAACTCTTCGCGCAATTGAGCGAGGCCGTCCTTCCAGCCGAGTTGCGCCGCGATTGCTGCGGCATGGCCGAACGGAGGCGTTTCCATCAGTTCGAGGTATTGCTCGTTCTGCGCGGCCGCGCGCTTTGCAATTTCGTCGAGCCATTCACCTGTGTGGCGTTTGTCCGTACCGCCGAATTTCGCAAACGTGTCGAAGAAGTGATCGTGAGCGGTCGTCACCGCGGAAGGCACAAATCCGCGCATCGAGAAGGAATCGATCAGCTCGTCGTACAGGTGCTGGTCCTTGAACGCCTGCGCGGCGGCCACTTTGCCTTCTCCGCACACGGGCTGCGGCGGGATGCTTTTCGTCATCGCCTCGGTCTTCGCAAACGAGAGTGTCGCGAGATTCACGCAGAGATTATCTTCCGCGCCCGCCCGAATCCAGGATTCAGCGTACACGGCGCCGCTCAGGTGGTTGTGGAGATCCGCGCCCTTCGGCATTCGGAAAAGAAATGCGCGAAGCTCGAGAGGATTTGCGCGCGCTGCTTCCATTGCCCGCGCCGCCCGTTGTTCGGGGTTTGCCGCCTTCGAAAGCGCTTGCTCGACGGAAGACTGAGCAGCCACAAAGGAAGGGGCGGAAATCGAATGCAGAATCGCGAGGAAGATGCACCATCGCACGACGCGAATCGCTCGGTAGGCCCCCATTCTGACTCCTTCTTCGCCGGCCGGGTTGAAGACTTTCGGCCGGTTCTATGCCTTTGCGGCGGATTCGCGCCGATACACAATTCGCCCGCCGACAATTGTGGCCATCGGGCCGCCGCGAAATGCGCGGCCGTCGAAGGGCGTGTTGCGCGATTTGCTGGGAGATTCGGCTGCGCGGAAGGTCCAGGAATGATCGGTCGAGAGTATCGTCAAGTCGGCGGGCTCACCCGCGGCGATTTTTCTTTCAATGCCGAGAACGCGCGCGGGACCCGTGGTGAACAGTTCGACGAGCCGCATCAACGAGATTTTTTTCGAGTGCACCAGCTCGTTCAATCCCAGCGCGAGCGCCGTTTCAAACCCTGTGATGCCGAAGGGCGCGCGGTCGAATTCCACGTCTTTGCTGGCCGCATGATGCGGCGCGTGATCGGTGGCGACGGCATCCACGCTGCCGTCCACGAGGCCTTCGATCAACGCGTCGCGATCTTCTCGCGAAGCGAGCGGGGGATTCATCTTGAAGTTCGTGTCGTAGCGGACGTCCTCATCCGTCAGCGTGAAATGATGCGGCGTCACTTCGCAGGTGACGCGAAGGCCCTTTCGCTTCGCGAAGCGCACATATTCAAGCGAGCCGCGCGTGGACATGTGCGCGATATGCAGGCGCGCGCCCGTCAGCAGCGCCAGCTCAACGTCGCGTCCGGCGCAAATCGATTCCGACTGCGCGGGAATGCCCTTGAGCCCCAATCGAACAGACTGCGGCCCTTCGCGCATCACGCCGCCAGCAAAAAGCGACGCCTCCTCGCAATGGTCGATTACAGGCAGCTCGAGCGGGCGGCAGTAGTCCATCACCTGACGCATCAAGCGAGCGTTCGCCACCGGCTTGCCGTCGTCGCTTACGGCCACGATCCCGGCGTCCTTCATCGACGCGATTTCCGCCAGCGCTTCGCCCTTGCTACCAACCGATGCCGCGCCAATCGGCCACACGCGCACGCGCGCCGCGGCGGCGGCGCGCTCCACGATCCCGCGGGTGACGGAAGCGCTGTCATTCACCGGCTGAGTGTTGGGCATGCAGCAAACGGCCGTGAATCCGCCGCGAGCCGCCGCGCGCGTGCCGGTCTCGATCGTCTCGGACATTTCCTGCCCCGGCTCGCGCAGGTGGCAGTGGAGATCTATGAATCCAGGCGCAATGACGAGTCCCTTGGCGTCGAGAACCTCTGCGTTCGCCGCCGACAGGTGTGCTCCTACCTGCGCGATGCGTTCGCCGTCGACAAGCACGTCGAGTGCCGCGTCGGTGCGGCTTGCCGGATCGAGGACGCGCCCGTTCTTAATCAGCAGCATTCGATTTTTCCTTCGCGGGATGTGGTGCGTCGGCCGGCGCGCGCCCGACAAGCTGGTAGAGCAGCGCCATGCGAATCGCGAGCCCGTTTGCAACCTGCTCGAGCACGCCGGATTGCGGCCCATCGGCCACGGCCGAGTCGATTTCAAGCCCGCGAATCATCGGGCCGGGATGGAGCACGAGCGCATCCGGACGCGCCAACCGCAGACGCTCCTCCGTCAGTTGATAGCCGAGGATGTATTCTTCCGCGGCGAGTTCCGGCTCGTGAATTCGCTCGGTCTGCACGCGCAGAACGATGATGACGTCGGCCCCGTCAAGAGCCTGCGCGATGTGCGGAACGCAGCGGACGCTGGGCGCGAGGCATTCCAGCTCGCGCGGCACCCACATCGCGGGACCGCACAGCGTAATCCGCGCCCCGAATTTGCTCAGCAGGTGAATATTCGAACGAGCCACGCGGCTGTGCAGGATATCGCCCAGGATCGTGACGTTCCAGCCGTCGAGTTTTCCCTTGCGGTCGCGGATCGTCAGGGCGTCGAGCAACGCTTGCGTGGGATGCTCGTGCGCACCATCACCCGCATTGATGACGGGGATCTCCAGCCGCGCGGCCACAAAATCCGTCGCCCCCGAAGAGCTGTGGCGCATCACAATTCCGTCGGGGCGCATGGCTTCAAGCGTGCGGACGGTGTCGAGCAGCGATTCGCCTTTTTTCAGGCTCGACGATTCCGCCTGAAGATTCATCGTATCGGCGCCGAGGCGGGCGGCAGCCGTCGCGAAGCTGATGCGGGTACGCGTGGAAGGCTCGAAAAAGGCCAGCGCGACGGTCTTGCCGCGCAGCGTGGCGAGTTTCTTGAGAGGATGACGCTGGAATTCCTGAAACGGCTTCGCCTGATCAAGAAAAAATGTGATTTGCTCGCGGGTGAGGGGTTCGATTCCGAGCAGGTGTTGCACTCGCTGCACCACTTTTTGCCTTTACCCTGAAAACCGCCCTTCGCGGGATTCGGAGAGTTGTCTTGTCTGTGCCCATCCCTGTGTTTCTCAAACAGGGCAGGTCGTTCAGGACACGCGGTCCACCAGCATCACACGTTCTTCGCCGTCAGTTTCTTGAAGGCGAACTTCCACAATTTCCGTATCGCTCGTCTGGACCGTGCTTCCGATAAACGACGCTTCGATCGGCAACTCGCGATGCCCGCGGTCAATCAACACGCAGAGCCGCACTCGCCGCGGGCGTCCCAGGTCGAACAGCCCGTTCATCGCCGCGCGAATCGTGCGGCCGGTGTAGAGGACGTCGTCCACCACCACGATATCGCGGTCGTCCACCGGGAAGTCAATCTCGGTGGATTGCACCACGGGCTGCTGCGCAACCGTCGAAAGGTCGTCCCGGTAAAGCGTGATATCGAGCGTACCCACGGGCACATCGACCTTCGCAAATCCCTGAATCGTCTTCGCCAGGCGCTGCGACAACGGAACTCCGCGGCGCCGCACTCCGATCAAGGCAAGGGTCTTCGTTCCGCCGCTCTTTTCGACGATCTCGTGCGCCAGCCGCCCGATTGTACGGTGAATCTCCTCGGCGGACAGCAGTTGTCTTTTCTCGACGACGCGTGTCACGCGCGTCATCCTAGCACAGACCGCCGCGACTTCGCAGCCGCGGAATCCGTCTCTAAGGATTGATTTCTGGATGCCGAAAACGAAGTGATGCAGGGGCTGACGACGCTCTTATCGGTGGCGCAGCCAGAGGCAGAGTCCAAAAATTGCGCCCAGTGTAACTGAGCCGGCAAGGAACACCACAGCTTCGGGCAACCTCAACACCGCTTGCAGGACCACTGCGAGGATGACGAGCAAGCCCACCGGGTGTTCGGTGAGAAGGCCGACTCCGCCAATGCCATGTGGTCGAACTGCGTTTGGGTCTAACTCCGGTGCAGGTCCGCGGCCAAACATTTGGCGTACTCCGTAGTTTTATTTTACACCTAAAATCTTAAGAGGGAGATCGTTCGGCTCCGCCTTTCCTTGACCGGAAATCCAGGCGTGTTACACTCGGTTTAGTGAGTGCGCCCGAGCCGGCACGCATCGTTCAACGGCCCGCGGAAGTTGACCTCCGAGTCAGCGTCGGAACCCTTCTCCTCAAAAATCCTGTTATCGCCGCCAGCGGGACTTTCGGTTACGGAATCGAATTCGCAGACATCGTTGATTTGAATCGCCTCGGTGGAATCGTCGTGAAGGGCCTGTCGATCGAGCCGATGGCGGGCGCGCCTTCGCCGCGTATCTGCGAAACCGCGAGCGGCATGGTGAACGCGATCGGGCTCCAAAACATCGGCGTTCGCGCGTTCGTTGCTGAAAAGCTCCCCCAGCTCCGCCACTACGACACCGCAATAATAGCTAATGTGTTTGGAAGGACCCTCGGGGAATACATCGAGGTAATTCGTGTCCTCGAAGACACAGATGGGCTCGCGGCTTATGAGTTGAATATATCTTGCCCCAACGTGGAACGGGGTGGAATTGAGTTTAGTACTGACCCTACCCTCACGGGAGCTGTTGTTTCGGCTGCCCGGAAGGTCTCAAGCAGACAGCTCTGGGTGAAACTGTCACCAAATGTTGGCACAATTGGACTTACGGCAAAGGCTGCTGAAGCGGGCGGGGCTGACGCCCTCGTCATCGCAAACACCTACCCCGCACTGTGTATAGATCCCCACAATCGGAGGTCACGTCTCGGTAGTACGACGGGAGGGTTGTCGGGCGCAGCGATAAAACCTATAACTATGAGGCTGGTTTACGAGGCGAGTCGGGCCGTCAGAATCCCGATTGTGGGGCTAGGAGGAATCGAAACCCCAGCCGATATAGTGGAATACGTGGTGGCCGGCGCCTCAGCAGTGGAAGTAGGGACGGCCCATTTCGTGGACCCGAGGGCTTCAGAGAAGTTGGTTGAGGGTCTCGAAATGTGGTGCAAGAAGGAAAGGACATTTGAAATCAGCAGTTTACGGGGTTCTTTACAAGCATAATTAGGTTGTACTCGCGGACCCTGGGATAGTAAAATATGCTGATTCAAATAAGGTTAGGAGAATATGAGAGCTAAGCTATTTGTAGTTCTGAAGACGGTGTTTTTAGGCCTGGGTCTGCTCGTCCTGACTCCGTCGGTTAATCCTACGTCCGCCGGCAAGGTGAGCAACCCTCCCTCAACCGAAGCCTCGTCACAAAATGCATCACTCCCACCCCAAGTTAACTCAACCCCCCCAAACCAGCCTAAGCCGCTGGCGGTATGGGAGTGTGTCACGGGTTGGTACGGCGAGCCCTTTGACGGGCAGCCCACGGCCACAGGCGAAGTGTACGACATGTATGCCACCACGGCCGCCCATCCGACTCTCCCTCTGGGTTCCATAGTCCGGGTCGTGAATACGCGGAACCATCGCAGCCAGGTGGTCCGGATCAACGACCGCGGTCCATTCGTCGAAGGACGCGAACTTGACGTCTCCTATGAAGTAGCTCGGAGACTTGGCTTCGATCAGCGCGGGCTTGCCAAGGTCCGGCTCGAACTTCTTGAGGTGCCGTCACGTCCCGCCCCCCCGCGCCACAATTAATCGTCGCCCTCGATTTTGACAATCTGGCGGAAGCCTGCGCCCTGACGCGAAAGCTTCAAGGCGCAACCGGCTTCGTCAAGGTTGGCAGCCGCCTGTTTACAGCCGAAGGCCCGCGAGCCGTCGAAAAACTCGCGGGCTCAGGCGTTGAGATCTTCCTCGATCTGAAATTTCACGACATCCCGAACACGGTCGCGGGCGCCGTCGCCGCTGCTGCCGATCTGCCGAGGGTTCGCCTGCTGACGCTTCATGCGTCGGGCGGCCTCGCCATGATGCGCGCGGCGCGCGAAGCATTGGCAGGGAGGAAGAAGCGCCCGGCGCTTCTCGGCGTGACGGTTCTGACGAGCCTCGATGCAGCATCTATGCGGCGCATGGGAATCAGGGGATCGCTCGGTTCGCACGCTGTCGCGTTGGCGCGGCTTGCAAAGGAAGCGGGTCTCGACGGCGCGGTTGCTTCGGCGCACGAGGTTCGCGCGATTCGGCGGGCGTGTGGACCGAGATTCTTGATTCTGGTTCCCGCCGTCCGCCCGGCGAGGGCATCGCTGAACGATCAATCGCGCGTCGCCACTCCTGCGGAGGCCACTCGCGCGGGTGCGAATTATCTCGTCGTAGGACGCCCTGTCACCGCAGCAGAAAATCCCCGGCGCGCGGCGCTCGCCATTCTAAATGAAGTGGCGTCAGCTTCGCGTTCGGCTCGCTAGAAAAATTCGTCTCACGAATCACGCTTCACGGCAGGACGGAACGCAGGCTTCGCAGAAAGGGCTTGGAGGCCTGTTGTTACTTGGTGGGCGCGAGTTGCGGTTTCTTACGGGCCTGCTTGTCCTGGTACAGCGCTTTATCGGCCGCATCGTGGAAATCCTTCGGGGTTTGACCCAGCTCGTATTCCTTCCATCCCACCGAGAAGCCGACCGGCATCTTTTCGCCCTCGATATCCACCACAATGGATTCGAGGCGCGCCAATACAGACGGCAATTGAGAAGAATCGCACTCGGTAAGCAGCAGCATGAATTCGTCGCCGCCGAGCCGTGCGGCCAGATCGCCCTCACGTACAGCGTTGCCGAGTCGCACACCAAATTCCTTCAAAACGAGATCGCCGGCAGGATGGCCGAAGCGGTCGTTGATCTGCTTAAAACTATTGAGATCAAATAGCACCAGCGTGAGCGGATAGCCTTTCCTTTCGGACCGGGCGATCTCCGCCTTCAGGCGCCGCTCCGCAAATCGTCGGTTGTACAAACCCGTGAGTGGATCCACCAGCGCGAGATTGCGCCACAAAGTCGAATGAATCTGCCTTTCCGCCAGCTCGAGGCGAAGCCGGTTGATCAGGATTTTTTCGTACGTCAGGTAGCAGCCAAAAAGTATGATCAGGCACACCAGCCCGGAAACGGCCTGGAGCACGCCCGAACCAAACGGTGAGCTCTTCTGTTCGAAAATCGTGGGCAGGGAAAGGGAAGCCACCGCAAATGTAAGCAGAAGCATGATGATGACAGAAACCCCCCACATCCACCATTCGCGCCGCTGTAGCTTTCGCAGATGTGCGTAATACTCTTCGGGGCGAATGTTCGTCTTGTCGATGTCCATTCGTGTTTCAATCTGATTCATAGAAGTCGGTGAATCTGTGTCCGCTATCTACCGTATGATCACCAGCTTAGCGTTGTTTCAGAAACTCAGTCAAACCAACTAAGTCCCATTGTATTCAATCAGTTACCGAAGGGCCGTTCTTGACAAACCCTGTCAATTCAACCACGCTAGTACGGTCGTTCCATTGTGGTACACATTCCAATTCGTCAGACTCATCGGTAGAGGGCAAGAATGACTGCTGCGCTTATGCTCGTGTTCTCGGCGGTCGCGCTGATCCAGTTTGCGATCTCGCAATGGAGATCCATATGGATTACAGTTGCGTCGCAACCCCTCTCTGAGAATATCCATGCTGCCACCGGCATTTATGGCGACGCCATCAGCGCCGGCGATTTCGAGCTCCTGGCTCGCACAACTGAGAAACTGTGCCCTTTGCCGCGCGGAGGTAATAAGTGGCTGCGGGAAGTCCGAATCTACTACCGAATCGTCCGGGCGCTGGAAGGAATCTCTGCGAAGAATGTTCCGGCTCTTGCCGGTTGGGCGAAAAATGAATTGGTGGCGTGTTCGCGCTACGCCGCCGCCATCCTCGACCAGCGCTTGAACGCCAACCTCGAGTATGCCGCCGAGGTCCGCTCTCTCTAGCATCTGTCCTGCATGTGGCCGTGAATTCAGATCCACCCACCGCTCTCGTCGTACCTCACCGCACAGGAAGACGCCATTGGGAATCGAGCCGTCTGAGCGCCTCTCGATCCGCGCTTTACCTGAACCGGAAACTTACCCCGGCGGAACAATAAAGAAATGCCTCGCTGCGAACCGCGATATCAGCCGCCTGCTCGGTATTGCAAGCAGAACCCATTCTGGAAATGCCATCCCATCCAGCCCTATTAGACTGGAAACAATGAACAAGCAACGGTGCTGTGGGCATAGGAAGCGCTCGCGTACCGCTGCTCTCTCAGTTGGCATTCTCTTTCCGAACCTTTCAGACGGACGCACAAGTGCGTTCACCCGGAGGATTGATTCCCGATGAAACTGTTTGACACAGTTGAGCGAGAAAATCTGGATCGGCGGGAGCTCCAACTTCTGATCCTCGCCATGGCATGCATCGTGCTCCTCGCTGCCGGACTGGCTCTGATCGCTTATCCCGTCATCTTCTCGCACGCACTCATCGTGTCCAGCACCACGTTAAAGGTTTGTTTCTTCGGATTTTGCCTCCTGTGCGTTTTGCTGGTCGGCTACCTATGGGAACGCCATCAAGTAGTTCGGCGGCTGCGGCATCAGATTGAATTCGAACAGCGGAGATATGCCGAGTTTCGGTTTCAAACGGGGCGCGATTTGCTTGCAGCTTTGCCGGGATTCAACCAATTTCAGGACCGCCTCGTGATGGAATATCGGCGTTCTGCAAACCTTTCAGAAGCTTTTTCGGTGCTCGTGGTTAAACTGACTCCAGCTGTGAACATCGCCGATCTCTCGGAAGTCACTGCCGCCGTCGGCGATGCGGTGAAGGCCATCACCCACCGGCTTCGCCGCGAAGACTCGCTCTACCACTTCACTCCCGATGCGTTCGCAATCATCCAGCCGGGTACGAAAACAGCCGATTCGCGCCATATCGCGGGGCGGATCGAAGAAGGCTTGCTCGACGCATCCGGCGCGGCGAACCGATTTTCGGCGGTCGTGAAAGTTTTCAACTTTCCCGAACACGCGGCGACCGCGCATGAATTGGAAATGTCGGTTCGCTCCATGCTTCCCGCCGATCTCATTTCGGAGCCGGCTGTCGAATCGCGTTCGCCTGCTATTGCCGAGCGCGAAGCCTAGCCCCTCGCGCGCCATCCGCTTGAAAATCCTTCGGTATTGACAAACCGGCGGCTCCAGTTCACTTTCTCACGGAGCATATTTCTCGAATGGAGGCAATTTTTCATGCGGATTGTGAAGAAATGGGCTGTAGCGGCCATCGGTGTGGGCGTGCTGGCGTTCGCGCCAATTCTCGGCGCGCAGGAAGTGGGCGCGCCTCCTCTGCCGCCGAAGCCGAAGACCGTGGAAATCAGTCCGAACGGCATTGAAGTCCAGGTGGGTCAGAAGCTTCAGTTCACTTCGGTTGCCAAGGACGATGCGGGAAAGGTGATGGACCTGAAACCCATGGTTTGGTTCGCCGCGCCTTTCGATGTCGCAGGAGCGGACCAGCAGGGCGTCGTGGTCTTCCACGAGCCCGGGGATGTGACCGTCGGCGCATACGTCGGCGGGAAGCTCTGGTATGCGCACGTAACCGTCGTGACGCCGCCGCCCGCAAAGCTGGATATCGCCGCGATCTCGCACTCCTTGCCGGTCGGGGCTAGCGCAGTGCTTTCTGCGACGGCGCGATCCGCCAACGGCGATCCACGCAGCGACGTTGCGATTCACTGGAAATCCACGACGCCGGCCATCGCGAAGGTGAACGACTCAGGCTTGGTCACGGCGCTGGCGCCGGGCATCGCGAAGTTTGAAGCGACCTCCGGACCTGCAAGCGCACAAACCTCGCTCACCGTGGTTCTCGATACGACGCAGCGCGTTTCTATTGAGCCGGCAACTGCCGCGGCGCGCACCGGCGATGTTGTCCACTTCAAATCAAAGCCGCGATTTGGCAAAGGCGGAGAGGTCAAGGGCGTCCTGACTACATGGAGCGTCAGCGGCCCTCGCGCCACGATTTATCCGGATGGCGCGTTCGTAGCCGAGATGCCGGGTACGTACGAAGTGACCGCCACCGTGGGACGGCACACGGCGGTCGCGACCGTCACAGTCGCCCCGCGAAACATCGAGCGCGAGGTGGATATCGTCTCGCGCATTCCCACCAAGGATGCCGACGGCAAGGCGATTCAGACATCGGAAGAATGGATCATCGGGAATCATCTCTACTATTCCACCATTTCCGACAAGCTCTATCTCTACGACATTTCGGACCCCGCGCATCCGAAGCTCCTCGATTCGATGAAGGCCGACGCACGCCTGATCAACGACCTCAGCACGACGCCGGATGAAAAGATCGGCGTTTTCACGCGCGAGGGCGCCTCCAATCGCAAGAACGGCATCGTGTTTTTCGATCCTTCCGACCCGGCGCACCTCAAGGTGATTTCGGAATACACCGAGACGGTGACGGGCGGAGTGCACAGCGCCTTCATCAACACGCACTACGCTTACATCACCGATGATGCGACCGGCTCGCTCCGTATCATCGACTTCCAGGACGTACAGCATCCCAAGGAAGTCGCGCGCTGGCAGACCGAGAATCCAACCGCTGCGATGATCGGCGGCCCGATGGGCCCGACCTCGAGCGGGCGCTACCTGCACGATCTCTACGTGAAGGACGGCCTTGCCTATCTCGCATACTGGCGCGATGGCCTGATCATTCTCGACGTTGGCAGCGGGATAAAGGGCGGCAGCCCCGAGCATCCGCAGCTCGTCGCACAGTTCAAATACAATCACTACGAGCTTTACGGCAATGGCTGGCTCGCCGGGACGCACTCGGCCTTCCGCTACAAGAACTACCTCTTCATCGGCGATGAAGTTTTCCCCGCACAGTTCGATATCGACTCCCCGGAACGCATCCCGGTGCGCGGCGTTTGCCACGTAATGGATATATCCGATATCGAGCATCCGCGCGAAGTCGCGAATTATGAAATCCCCGAAGGCGGCATGCACAATTTCTGGGCGGACAACGACATGCTCCTCGCCGGAGATTACGCCGGCGGGGGGCGTGTGCTCGATATTTCCGGCGAACTCCGCGGCAATCTCTACGAGCAGGGCCGCGAGATCGGGCGGATCTGGACCGGCGCCCCGGACGGTTACCGTCCGAACCTGCCGTTCGCATGGGGAGGGCAGCCGGCAAACGGCTTGATCTTCTTCAACGACGTTCACACGGGAATCTGGATCGCGAAACTCGGGAAGCCGCGCTACAAGGGCGGCACGACGGCCCCGCCGCTTCAGGAAAAGGCTCAGTAATCGAATTCGGGTTCAGGGGGCGGACGCGCATCCGCCCCTACGAAACCTTATTTGACCCACCTCTGCAAGCTCCGCTAGCATGAACGCTCGTTTTGGTATTCTCCGATGGAATCAATCAAGCATGTCATCGTCGGCACCGCCGGGCACATCGACCACGGGAAATCCGCGCTTGTCGAAGCGCTGACCGGCACGAATCCGGATCGCCTCGAAGAAGAAAAACGCCGCGGCATCACAATCGATCTTGGGTTTGCGTTCCTCGATCTCGATGGCGTGCGGCTCGGTTTCGTGGACGTTCCCGGACACGAGCGCTTCGTTCGAAACATGCTGGCCGGTGTCGGGGGCATTGACCTCGTCGTTCTCGTGATTGCGGCGGACGAGTCCATCAAGCCGCAAACACGCGAGCATTTCGATATCTGCCGCTTGCTGGGAATTCCGCGCGGGATCATCGCGCTCACAAAATCCGATCTCGTCGATGCCGACGTTCTCGGCCTCGTGCGCCTCGAAATCGAGGAATTCGTGCAAGGATCGTTTCTCGCGGGCGCGCCGATCGTTCCCGTCAGCGCGCGCACGGGCGCGGGCCTCGATGCCTTGAAACAGGAATTGTTGCGCGCCGCGCAGGCGGCCCCGCAAAAAGACACCACGCGCCATTTTCGCCTGCCGATCGACCGCTCCTTCGCCATGAAGGGTTTCGGCACCGTCGTCACCGGCACCCTTGTATCCGGCGCCGTCAAGACCGAGGACGAAGTCGAGTTGTATCCGATTCGCAAGCGCGTCCGCGTTCGCGGATTGCATTCGGGTGGAAAGTCAGTCGCGCGCGCGGTCGCAGGCCAGCGAACGGCCGTGAATCTCGCTGGAATCGAACGCGAAGAAATTCTGCGCGGCATGGTTCTGGCCCCGCCGGGGATTTTTCAGCCGGCGGTGCGCCTGGACGCGCGCATCACCCTTCTCGCTTCGTCTCGCGCGCTCAAGAATCACGCTCGGGTTCATTTTCATCAGGGCACAGCGGAAACCGTCGCGGAGGTGGTCCTGCTCGGCCGCAACGAACTCGCTCCTGGTGAATCGGCGCTCGCGCAGTTGCGCCTCGACGAACCCGTGCTGCTGATTCCGGGCGATCGATTTATCCTTCGGCAATTCTCACCCGTCGTTACGATTGGCGGCGGCACGGTCCTCGAACCGCGCGCCTCCCGCCATCGGCGCAATGATCCGGCAATCGTTCCTCTTCTCGAAACGCTCGAACGCGGCAATCGCGAGGAAGTGCTCACGGCGCTCGTCGGTGCGTCACCGCGTGCTCTCGCTCTCACAGAGATGGTCGCGCGCACCGGATGGACCGAAGGAGAAATTCTCGAGACCGCGAAAAAGCTCGCCGGATCGAAGCGGCTGCGAATCATCGGCGAACAACACTCAACATTTGCAGCCAACAAAACCATGGAGGATTCCGCCTCGGCGATAAAAAAGGCAATCGAGGATTTTCACCGCGCCAATCCTCTGCTGCCGGGAATGCCCAAGCAGGAGCTTCGCGGCCGCGCCGGGAAACTGGGATTGGAAGTTTTTCACGCGGCGCTGGACGACCTCGTCAAAGCCGGCGCCGTCGCCGCCGCGGGCGACCTCGTACAGCGCGCCGGGCGCGAGATCGCGCTTTCACCCGAAGAAGCCCGCGCCAAGGAATTGATCGCGCAGGAATTTGAGCGCGCCGGACTTACCGTGCCGAGTTTCTCGACCGTGCTCGAAAAGTTGCCGGTCGAGCCCCGGCGCGCCCAAAAAATTCTGCAAATCCTTCTGCGCGAAAAAGTGCTCGTGAGGGTCGCGGACGACCTTGTCTTTCATCACACGGCCATCGCACGGCTGCGCGAGATGCTCGCAAACTACCGGAAACAGCACGGCGAGCGGCTGCAAATTCCCGCGTTTAAGGAGCTGACGGGCATCACGCGGAAATACGCGATCCCGCTGCTCGAATACCTCGACCGCGAGCGGGTCACGCGTCGCGTCGGCGACGAGCGTGTTATACTCTAGGCGGATTTGAGTCTGTTCCGCACGCCTGTCGAAAGCGCGCTTGGGCTCGGCAGGTTGCGGCAGGGAGGGTTTCGATGGAACTGAGTCCGATGCATCTTCTGATTGTCCTGGTCATCATCCTGGTATTGTTCGGGGGCCGCAAGCTTCCCGAGCTGATGCGCGGCCTTGGTCAGGGGATACGTGAATTCAAGGAAGGTATGCGCGAGCAGCCAACTCCCACAAATCCGCCCGCCTCGACCACGACCCCGGCCAATCCCCCCACCGAGGAGAAGAAATAGCCGCTCTCGGCTTCGGTTCAATCTGTTTCGCTTGACTCTCTTTGCGGTCGGCAGTCCGTCTTCGCCTTGTATGCAACGCTGCCTGTTGACGCCTTTGTTCCTGCTCCCTAGAATATTGCCGCCCTGTCGCTTCCTGAGGAGAAAAATGAGAACACGAGTTTGCATGATCCTGTTCCTGCTCGCCTTTACTTCCACATTCACCTCTTCCGCCGCTTTCGCCCAGCATGAAGACCATGCAGGTGACCCCGCTCCGGCGCGCCTCTTCGAAGGACTTGGCTCTCTCCATCACCCGATCACGACGGCGAGTCCCGAAGCCCAGCGGTTTTTCGATCAGGGCCTCACGCTCGTGTATGCCTTCAATCACGATGAAGCCGTTCGTTCCTTCCGCCGCGCCGCGGAGCTCGACCCGAAGGCAGCGATGCCGTGGTGGGGCGTCGCGCTCGCACTCGGGCCGAATTACAACGACGACGTGAACCTCGCTCGTGAGAAAGCCGCATTTGACGCGATCCAAAAGGCAAAGTCTCTGGCGGGCGCCGGAACTGAAATCGAGCGCGCCTACATCACGACTCTCGCGGTCCGTTACACGGACGATCCCAAACCAGACCTGAAAAAACTCGCGACCGATTATTCGCGCGCGATGAAAACGCTTTCGCAACGCTTTCCCGACGACCCCGACGCCGCGACCATCTACGCAGAAAGCATGATGAATTTGCGCCCATGGGGGCTTTGGAATCTGGACGGCACGCCGAGCGATGGCACTCTCGAAATTCTCGCTGTTCTCGAATCGGTTCTCGCGCGCTACCCCGATCACATCGGCGCGAATCATTATTACATCCATGCGGTCGAGGCTTCGCCGCACCCTGCCTGGGCCTTGCCCAGCGCTCATCGTCTGGCAACCCTCGTTCCCGCCGCAGGTCATCTCGTCCACATGCCGTCGCACATCTACTCGCGTGTTGGCGATTTCGAGGCTGCCGAGAAGGCCAACGCGGACGCTGTTGCGGTTGATCGCGCTTACCTTGAAACCACCGGGGCATTGGGCATATATCCCGCGATGTATTACAGCCACAACCTGCACTTCCTTGCCTATTCCGCGATGCAGGCTGGAAATTTCGCAACGGCGGTCAAGGCTTCCGACGCTCTCGCGGAAAATATCCGAACACGTGCCCAGGGGATGCCCGATTCCATGACCGCGGGCTTCACCTCATTCAAATGGGATGTCTTGGGCCGCTTCCGCAAGTATCAGGAGCTGCTTTCCTCGCCTGCGCCCCCGCCGGACGCGCTATTCCTCCAGATTCTTTGGCACTATTCGCGTTGTTCTGCTCTCGCTGCAATGAGGCGCACGCAGGAAGCGGAAACCGAGCAAAAAGTTTTCGCATCCTACGTCGCGAAGACTCCGGCTGACCAGCCATTCGGCTTCAATTCTTCGAAAAGCGTTTTCGATCTCGCGAATTCAGTGCTCGATGCGCGGATTGCGGAATCGCGCGGCGACCGCAAGGCGGCGATCGCATCGCTGGCCAAA
>JBAWGF010000342.1:0-5345 GCA_049592615.1 Candidatus Acidiferrales bacterium | reverse complement strand
AGCAGAATGCGCGAGACCTCTCGCAAAGCACAGGTCCCGGCGTTGCGACAGGCATCGCATCCCTTCAGGAATCGTCTCGTGAACGCCTGATGCAATGGGACATTCCTCCACAAGAAATCGCCCGTCTAGAAACTACTGGACACGTTGGTGAGACCCTGGAAATTGACTCTCTTGTTTCCGGCTATATCACCGAGCGCAATGCTCTTCCCAACTTAATGGTGCAGCCGGATACGCGGCTCTACACCGTTGCTGACCTCTCCACGGTTTGGGTCCTCGCACAGATCTTTCAAAATGACTTGGGTCGCATCAAAGTGGGTTCACCGGCATCTCTGACCGTGGATTCCTATCCAGGCCGTGTATTCCGGGGGAGGGTGGATTTCATTTACCCAGATGTGGACATGACCACGCGCGCCGCTCGCGCCCGTTTGGTTTTCTCAAATTCGCAACTCACCCTTTCTCCCGGAATGTTTGTGAATGTAAGTGTGGACGTGAATTTGGGGAAGCAATTGGCCATTCCGGTAAGCGGAGTATTGCAATCGGGAACGCGGCAAATTGTTTTCGTGGATCGTGGCAGCGGTTACCTGGATCCGCGTGAGGTTCAACTTGGCCCTCAAGCAAACGACGAGTACATCGTCCTAAAGGGCTTGCACGCCGGAGAACGCATTGTTACTTCCGCAAACTTCTTGATCGATTCGGAAAGCCAGTTGCAAGCTGCGATTGGCTCGTATGCGTCCCCGCCTCCAGGGGCCACCACATCACAGCCTAAGGACACTTCGGCCAGCCAGAGCACGGTTCAAATCGATCTCTCAACCGAACCCCAAACTCCGCAAAAGGGGAAAAACCTGTATCGCGTCAAATTGTTCACTGCCGACGGCTCGCCCGTTGCAGGAGCTCAGGTCAGCGTCCGCAGCTATATGGCCGGTATGCCGGAAATGGGCATGGCTGCCATGAACGTCGTCACCCCGCTTGCTGAAAAAGGGAATGGTGTCTACGAAGGCCCGGTGACGCTTGAGAGCGGTGGAACGTGGAAAGTCACCGTCACAGCGCTTAAGAACGGTGCTTCCCTTGCAACAAAGCAGCTCAGCCTCCAGGCGCAAGGAGGCATGTAGCCATGATCTCCCGCGTCATTAATTGGTGCGCGAACAACCGCTTCCTGGTTTTCATGGGGACTCTCCTGCTACTCCTGGCCGGAATCTGGTCGCTCAAAAACATTCCTCTCGATGCCCTGCCAGACATCTCGGATGTTCAGGTAATCGTCCACATTCCCTGGGAAGGTCAGCCGCCAAACATTATTGAAGATCAGGTGACCTATCCCATCGTTTCAACTCTTCTCGCTGCTCCCCACGTTAAGGCCGTGAGAGCCCAAACCATGTTTGGTGATTCCTACATCTTTGTTGTTTTCGAGGATGGAACAGACCTCTATTGGGCACGCTCCCGTGTACTCGAATACATTCAGCAGCTTCAGGGAGTCTTGCCTAAAAGCGTTTCACCTATGATCGGACCCGACGCCACTGGAGCAGGCTGGGTCTACGAATATGCCGTCATCGATCGTTCTCATCGTCACAGCTTGGCGGAATTACGCAGTCTCCAGGACTGGTATCTCCGCTTCCAGCTCGAAACCGTTCCGGGTGTGGCGGAAGTTGCTTCCATGGGTGGGTTTGTCCGGCAGTATCAAGTGAATCTAGACCCCAATAAACTTCGCGCTTACAACATCCCGCTTTCCATGGTGATTGACCGCGTTCGCGATTCGACCAATGAGGTTGGTGGTCGCGTTCTCGAAATGGCCGGCGCTCGGTACATGATTCGCGGTTTGGGTTACTTGCGTTCGCTCCAGGACCTCGAAAACGTTCCGGTTGCAACGAAAAACGGCACTCCGGTCCTCGTCCGCGACCTTGGCACCGTCGCCTTTGGCCCGGACATTCGGGAAGGAGTTGCCGAATGGAACGGAGAAGGCGAAGCAGTCGGCGGCATCATCGTCATGCGTGACGGCATGAACGCGCTCACGGTGATTGATGGCGTCAAGAAAAGGCTCGCTGAAATTAAACCTGCACTTCCTGCTGGCGTCGAGATCGTTTCCGGCTATGACCGCTCTGGGCTGATTCATGACTCCATCAAAACCTTACAACGCGATCTTCTTCTCGAAGTAGCAATCGTCAGCTTTGTAACCATCGCGTTCCTGTTTCACTTTCGCTCCGCGCTCGTTCCCATTCTGGCTCTGCCGATTGCTGTGGTCGCCTCCTTCATACCCATGTATTTCCTCCATGTCAGCTCGAACATCATGTCCCTCGGCGGTCTTGCGCTCGCCATTGGTGTCTTGATCGACGCTTCCATCGTCATGGTTGAAAACGGCTATCGCCACCTTTCGGAGCGCATGGCGTCTGCAGCCCAATCGGGCACGAAAGTCTCGGACAAAGACAGGAAAAAGATTCTCATTGGTGGTGCGAAGCAGGTGGGCCCGGCGATTTTCTTTTCGCTCCTGGTCATCCTCGTCTCGTTCTTGCCTGTTTTTCTTCTCGAAGCGCAGGAGGGCAGGATGTTCCGCCCTCTCGCGTGGACAAAAACACTCTCCGTCGCTTTCTCATCTATTCTTGCCATTACGCTAGTTCCCGTTCTAATGGTCATTTTTATCCGTGGCCATCTTCGCCCCGAATCAGAAAACCCATTCTCACGTTGGACACAAGCTCTGTACCTGCCCGTACTCCGCTTCTGTTTGCGCTACCGCAAAACGACACTTCTGCTCAACCTTATCTTTCTGGCGGTCACCTTTCCTCTGGCTTGGCGCATCGGCAGCCAGTTCATGCCTCCGCTGTATGAAGGCTCTTCTCTTTACATGCCGACGGCCCTTCCTGGAATCTCCATCACTCAGGCCTCCACGCTCCTTCAGGAGCAGGACCGAATCATTAAATCCTTCCCAGAAGTAGAGACTGTCTTTGGTGCCGTGGGCCGCTCCAACAGCCCTACCGACAACGCTCCATTAGACATGTATGACACGACAATCATGCTCAAACCACGTGAACAATGGCGTCCCGGAATGACCTACGAAAAACTGATTCGCGAGATGGACGAAAGACTCCAATTTCCCGGCCTGACCAATACCTGGACCATGCCCGTGCAGAACCGTCTCGACATGGAGTTGACGGGCATCAAAACTCCCGTAGGCCTGAAGATTCAAGGCCCAAATGTGGAAGTGATTCAACAGGCAGGGACACAATTACAACAAATCTTGGGAGGCATCCCGGAACTCCGGACAGTATTCGCCGAACGCGTCGCGGAGGGTTTCTACATCAATATCGAAGTCAATCGCCTCGAAGCTGCTCGATACGGCTTGACCGTGGGAGATGTCCATCGAGCCGTGACCTCCGGCATTGGAGGTGAAAACATAGCCGAAAATGTAGAAGGGCGTCAGCGCTATCCCGTAAATGCTCGTTACAGTCGGGACTTTCGGGATGACATCGAGGAACTCAAGCGTGTTGTGATCGCAACCCCCACCGGGGCGCAAATCCCAATCTCCGAAGTAGCCAAGGTCTATTTCAGTCGTGGCCCCGCTATGATTCGGGATGAAGACGGGCTCCTGACCGGATATGTCTATCTGGACCTAGCTACCAAGGATTACGGGGGATTCGTCACGAAAGCAGACCGCCTCTTACGCGAGAAACTCAGGTTGCCGCCCGGTTATACCTACAAATGGTCCGGGGAATATGAATTCGAGTTGCGGGCAAAATCGCGCCTGAAGATCATCGTGCCAATCGTGTTCTTTGTAATATTCTTGCTCCTCTACATCGTCTTCCATTCCGCGACGGAAGCCGCTGTGCTCATCTTTCCCACCTTTTATGCCATGACTGGAGGGCTCATTCTTCAGTATTGGCTTGGCTACAACTTCAGTGTGGCAGTTTGGGTGGGCTACATCGCACTTTTTGGAATTGCCGTCGAGACCGGCGTCGTCATGGTGGTCTATCTCCATGAGTCGCTCGACAAAAGGATTGCCTCGGGCATACCGCTAAAGCACCGGGATATCGAAGTGGCTGTAATCGAAGGAGCCGTCCAGCGATTGCGCCCGAAGCTCATGACCGTGACGGCTGTCCTAGCCAGCCTGATCCCAATCCTCTGGGAAAGCGGAATCGGTGCTGATGTGATGAAGCCAATAGCCGCGCCCATTGTCGGAGGTATGGTTACATCCACAATCCACGTGCTCATTCTAGTTCCCGTTTTCTTTGCGTTTATGAAAGAGCGAGCGCTTCGTCGCGGCATTTTGCCGCCAAAACCGCAGTCCGACGTGTAGCACTCCGCCTGTGCAGGAGTGCGTTAGCCTCCACTCAGACTGCTTGATTCGCACTCTGAGCGAACGATTCGAACAAGAAGGCCAAACGAAATGACTCACACACGCATTCGGCGGCGAACCGAATGTTCTTGCTCCACCAAACTAGTTGAGAAATCAGAGGTTGGCTCCCCGGGCTAGATTCGAACTAGCAACCCTTCGGTTAACAGCCGAATGCTCTACCGTTGAGCTACCGGGGAGTAGCAGACACGCTCGAAGCGAGCGCGAGTGGCAAGCTGAAAAAGTGTAAACGACGCGCGACGCAGAGTCAACGCAAGCGAGCGAGAGCACCGGGGGAAAAAGAACGTCGTGGCGCGGGAATTTTTGCGTCTGCGGAAACGAGTGGGCGCGCTGAAAAAAACGAGAGGAGTTTACTGAAGTTTCTGCGTTTCCGAATCGTGGCAGATCAGGTTCTCGAAGATGGCCAGAACGTGCCGCCGATAGCTGACGATGCGCTCGAGGAGCGGCCGAAGTTGCGGCTCGTGCTGCGTTTCGCGGTCCCACTTGGCGAGCACGACCGCGGGAACCTCGATATCCCGCCGCAGCTCGTCGGCGGAATGCCCGCGCAAAAAGAGGCCGTAAAAAAATGCCGCTTCACGCTGCGGGAATTCGAAATCCTGCAGCACGTCATTCACCGGGTTGGGCTGCGTCGCCATGGCGGAAAACCGCAGTTTACAGATTTGAACGCGTTCGTCAAGAGTACATGCTGCGTAAATGGAAATAAGTGTTGACCGATAGACAAGTCATCCGACGCTCGAATTGGAACGCAAGTTGCCTGCAACGCCCGGCCTCCGAGATACTATTTCGGTCCGGCTACACCTCTGATTTGGTGACGGGCTGGCGAGGTCGCGGGTGTTTGTTTTCAATCATTTAGCCTCAATTCAGTCCGACATTCACTGACGGGTTGGAAGCGCGCTTCCCCCTTAAATAGTAAAGCGCCCACAGCGCGACTTCCGCTGGGACGCTCGTTCTACGACTCAAGTTCCTACTCCTTGTTCATACCACATCGCGCGGAAATTTCAAGGGATCG
>JBAWGF010000341.1:0-1521 GCA_049592615.1 Candidatus Acidiferrales bacterium | reverse complement strand
ACCGGCGCGCGGAGCCGCGAGGCGCGTCTGATGCTTCGCGCGCGGCAAGCGGCCGGGATCATCCACGACTTTCGGATCGCCCCCCTGCAAGCGGATGATCTCGCGGAATGTATCACGGGCGCGGCCGGATGCAATCAATTCCGAGGAAAGCTGACGGCCTTCGGCGACGGTTTTGGTCTTTCCGCCCAGCACGAACATCCATGCGGACAGTTCGTCGCAAAGCTCGCGCAGATCGGCGGGGCCATTGCCATGCAGGATTTCAATGCACTCATCGACTTCGAGCGCGTTGCCGACTTTGCGGCCGAGCGGCTGCTCCATATCCGTGATGAGTGCGACGACTTTCTTGCCCATGCGCGTGCCGGTTTCAACCATGAGCTTGGCGAGATACTCGGCGTCCGGTTGCTTTTTCATGAATGCACCGTCGCCGGTTTTCACATCGAGGACGAGCGCGTCAATTCCTTCCGCCATCTTTTTGCTCATGATGGAAGCGCATATCAGGTAGGGGCTTTCGACCGTCGCGGTGACGTCGCGCAGGGCGTAGAGTTTTTTGTCTGCGGGCGCGATTTCGGGCGTTTGACCGATGAGGGCGCAACCGCATTCTTCGAGCACTCGGCGAAATTCTCCGAGCGATAGATTTACGTTGAATCCGGGGATGGATTCGAGCTTGTCGAGCGTGCCGCCCGTGTGGCCGAGACCGCGGCCGCTGATCATCGGAACGCGGAGGCCGCCCGCCGCGACGACCGGCGCGAGAACGAGCGAAGTCTTGTCGCCGACGCCCCCGGTCGAGTGCTTGTCCACCTTTGCCCCGGGCATGTCAGAAAAGTCGATGACTCTGCCGGAATGCAGCATCGCTTCGGTGAGGGCCGCCAACTCCGCGCCGCTCATGCCGCGCCAGACGACGGCCATCAGCCACGAAGCGAGCTGATAATCTGGAATGGTGTCTCGGGTGGCGCCCTGAACGAGAAATTCGATTTCTTCGCGGGAAAGTTCCGCCGCGTCGCGCTTCTTGCGAATGATGTCAACAGCACGCATGAAAGAGGGTCGCCGGGCAGGCTAGCATCGCGCTGCAGGGTGCGTCAACAAAACGACGGCGGGTTTGCGATTTGACTTGTTCAATCAAGAAAGCGTTGCAGCGCAGGCGGAATCAAGCAAAATGAGATGGAAAATGAGAACTGCCCCGTGCATTTGGACCCGCCGGCTTCCCGCGCTTATCTTGCTTCTGTTTGCGGGACCTGTGTCGCTTCACGCGCAATGGATCGGCAAGCAGACTGGATGCTATCCGACGGAGATCCAGGCGAATCCAAACCGGCCCACGATTGTAAATCCGGCGGACATCACGCAATACGGCGTCCTCGAACTCGAGTATGGGTGGGACCGGGCGTCGCTCGGTGCGGGCGCACGGTTGTCGGATCTGGAAGGATTGCTCAAGTTCGGACTGCTGTGCGACGTGGAGCTACGATGGGCGATGACGAGTTTGCTGACGCAAAACGATCAAGCCGGAGGGCAGGTGGGAACCGGCGA
>JBAWGF010000340.1:0-3827 GCA_049592615.1 Candidatus Acidiferrales bacterium | reverse complement strand
TTGGTACACATCGCGAGCCATTTCGACTTTGCCGCGGGCAACGAGACGGATTCGTTCCTCCTTCTTGGAGGAAAAGATGCACAGGGCGAGCGGCTGACTCTCGCCGAACTCCGCAAAGACCCTGCCTTCAATTTCGAGGACACGCAATTATTGACGCTGTCGGCGTGCAATACGGCGGTGAGCGGCGCGGAAGGCGACGGCCGCGAAGTGGATGGCCTTGGGATGCTGGCACAGCAGAAGGGCGCACGTGCGGTTGTCGCCAGTCTGTGGGGCGTGTACGACCCCAGCACAGGCCTCCTCATGCAAGAATTCTACAAACGATGGCCCAACCAGCCGGACATGTCAAAAGCGGAGGCGCTCCGCCAGTCCCAACTCGCACTGCTGCGCGCGAAACCGGTCGCGCCAAATTCGACCGACAGTGCCGGCAAGGTGGCTTCGGCGCACTCCTCCTACGCGCATCCCTATTACTGGGCGCCGTTCATTTTGATCGGCAATTGGCGCTAAACACAAACTTTCGGAACGTCATGCCTACCGTGTGACTGAACCTGTCGCCTTCTCGCCAGACGAATCGGGATTGTCCTAGTTTGGCAAGAGAATCGCATATATCTACGCGCAGGCTGTGAAGCACGCTACAGCCGATCGCCGGAAGATGGTCTAAGCCATTGATATCTCAGTGGTTAAAGTCCACGAGGGGCCGAGTCCCTTAAGGCACGGCTACTTTTTGTCCATTTGTGTTAAAAACCGTGCCCTTGCTTCCTCAAAATAAGGACCGTTCCGGGGGGTACAAGATCTTCCTTGTGGGAGACTTTGGGTGTAGGATACCGCCACTTTTTTCGCGATAAGAGGCGCGCTTCCCCGCTGTGCTATGAATTATGGAGGCTTTGATGAGACGGGTCCCCTTCCTTCTCCTTGTTGGTTTTATGCTCGCTACTCTTCCGTGCTGGGCCGGCGGCGGTGAGACCGGAGCCTCGCGCGGCGACGGCGCCTCCTCGGCTGACAAAGGCGCAGCCACGCGCGCAAAGTCGGTCTCGGTGCCGCTCTTCTTTGAGGCGAACCAGGGCCAGACCGACCCTCAGGTCCGTTTCCTCACGCGCAGTAGTGGATACACGCTCTTCGTGACGCCAACGGAGACTGTGCTTGCTGCCGGAGAGACGCACGTCGCGGCAGGAAAGAAATCGAAGGGATTGTTCCCCGATCTGAAATCCGATTCACAAGCCGTGCTTCGCATGCAGTTCATTGGAGCAAACCCGTCGTCCGTAGTCACCGGTCTGTTAGAGCAACCTGGCAAGGTGAACTATCTGATCGGCAACGATCCTGGCAATTGGCACAGGGACGTTCCCATTTATTCTCAAGTGCGATCGCAAGAAATTTATCCGGGCATTGATCTGCTCTTCCACGGCGACGACCATCAACTGGAATATGACTTCATCGTAGCGCCCGGATCGGACCCGGACCAGGTTGCGTTTCGAATTAGCGGTGCGAGGAAAATTGAAATCGATTCACGCGGTGACCTCGTGCTGCACGCGTCGAGTTCCGTATTCCGCATGCACAGGCCCGTGATTTACCAGACGTTCGGCAGCGATCGACGCCAAGTAGAAGGAAACTTCATTCTGAAGGGAAAACGCGACGTTGGATTCCGTCTGGCTGCATACGATCGCAGCCGGCCTCTCGTCATTGACCCGGCCATCGGCTACGCCACGTTTCTCGGCGGCAGCAACGAGGATCTGCCCACCGGACTCGCGGTGGACACCGCGGTCCCGGCTTCTCCCAAGACATATGTTGCAGGGGCGACCGCGAGCACTTTTGCAAGCTTTCCGGAAGCAAGTAATATTGGACTCACGCATGCCGGCGCTCAGGTCTACACGTTCATCGCCAAGATTGATACGACCACAACGGGAACCGCTTCGCTCAACTATCTTACTTTCATCGGCGGCAGCACTCCTTACATCCCCGGAAATTTCTGCCAGAATTTTCCCGCGCAGATCCTGCTCGACACGAGCCACGCTCTTGCTGCCAGCAACATCCCGGTGATTGCCGAGCTTACCGACTGCAGTGATTTTCCTGGCGTGACTCAGATTTCCAATTTTGCGAGTGCCGCTATCGGCACAACGGCAGGCGCTGTCTTCCGGTTGAATGCGGCTGGAAACGCCATCCTGTCCGGTGGCTTGCTCCGTGGCAATGGCAAGGAGACCGGGGCATTCATGTTCGTGGACGCCTCCGGCAATATCATTTACACGGCCGCCACGGGCGCAACCAACCTGATCGCCACACCCGGCGCCTACATGACTCAGTTCGATAACGGCGCGACTTCAAATTTTCAGGATTGCTACGTAGTGAAGCTCGACACAACCCTCGCAATCAAGTACCTCACATACTTGAATGTCGGCGGTTCGAGCACCAGCGACGATACGATCGGCTGCGGAGCTGTCGAAAACTCCTCCGGGAAGATTTTCGCGGGCGGCAGCACGTTTTCCTCGACCGCGTTTGCTGCGCCTAACGGCTTCCAACCGACGTTTCAAGGATTCGAAGATACGTTTGCGATGGCCCTTGATCCCAGTCTGACCGGCGCAAACCAGTTGTACTACTCCAGTTACTACGGCGGCGGCGGCGCAACAGAACCTCAAACGGGGGCAATCCAACTCGGCTCAGGATCCGTTGTTATCGCCGGTCAAACTACATCCAGTTCTCAGGTCGGAGACATTCCTCTTCGCAACGCATTCCAGACCGCGAACCTTGCAGCAGCCGTTGGCGGTGAAACGGGATACTTCTTGATCATTGACACGACAACGACAGGTTCTGCCAGCCTCGCTCTTTCCTCTTACTTTGGCGGCAGCAGCGGCAACGATGCGGTGTACTCGCTCGCCTACGATGCGATTCCCGGCTCGACTACGACGTCGCGTCTTGTGATCGGCGGGCAGACAAGCTCGCCTAATCTGCCGATGACCGTCCCGAACAGCAGCCTTCAACCGTTTGTTGGTGGGCAGGACGGTTTTATCTCCGTGTTAAATGTTCCAAACACGAGTGCAGGACCAGCGGCAACGCTGGTTTATTCCACCTTCATCGGCGGCGGAGTTGTTGCCTCCGGTCAAAGCGAGCGTGTCGTCGGAGTCGCTACGGACGCAAACCATACGATTTACGCGACTGCTCGCACTCCCTCCTCGACCTTTTTCGGTAACACCGTTCCGTCAACAACCGTTAACGGCTTTCAGACTTCGTGCGTGAGTTGCGCAAGTTCGTTGGGCGATCTCGCAATCTTCACGATTGGTACTTCGACCACGGCGACGCTGCAATCGATCGCTGTCACCCCGGCGACTGCCACCACTCCGGTAAGCCAGACGCAACAATTCACCGCGACGGGACATTTCAGCGACGGCTCCATCCAGGACCTGACCGCCACAGTGACGTGGACCTCTTCGAACACTTCAATCGCAACCATTAACACTTCGGGCCTTGCGACCGGCGTAATCGCCGGCGGGCCGGTCACGATTACGGCGAAACAGGGCGCCATAAGCAACACTGCATCGCTGACGATTACGGGTGGCACTGGCGCTTGCTCGGGCAGCATCAACTGGACTGGCGCGGCGGGCGATACCCTGTGGACTACGCCTGCTAACTGGGACAAGAATGCGCTACCAATCTCGACCGACAACGTCTGCATCGGAACCACTTTCGCAGGCAACACCATCAACATCACCTCGATCGCCTTGAGCACGAACCAGACCATCGCAAGCCTGATCACCAATGCGAATATCGGGTTTCTCACCGGCCCTCTCGCGATCACGGGCTCAGCCCAATTCGTGAATAACCTTACGATTTCCGGCGGTACT
>JBAWGF010000339.1:0-7136 GCA_049592615.1 Candidatus Acidiferrales bacterium | reverse complement strand
TTACATCCGTTCAAGCGCGAACACGCTGGTTCCCTTGAGCGCCGTCGCAAACATGACGACGAATCTAGGTCCGCTCGCAGTCAATCATCTGGGCCAGCTTCCCGCCGTGACGATCTCGTTCAATCTGCGGCCCGGCATGGCGATCGGCGAGGCCGTGAAAGAAGTTGACAAGCTCGCGCGCGCATCCTTGCCGCAAACGGTAACTTCTCAATTTCAGGGAACGGCGCAGGCGTTTCAATCCTCACTGACCGGCCTGGGAGTGCTGCTCTTCATGGCAATTCTCGTGATTTACATCGTCCTCGGAATTCTCTACGAAAGCTTCATTCATCCGATCACGATTCTGTCCGGTTTGCCGTCCGCGGCTTTCGGCGCGTTGCTGACGTTGCAGATTTTCGGGATGAGCCTCGACATCTATGGATTCGTCGGCGTGATCATGCTGATTGGCATCGTGAAGAAAAACGCCATCATGATGGTGGACTTCGCCATCCAGCGGGAAAAAGAAGGGAACAAGACCGCGCAGGAAGCGATCTACGAAGGCGCGCTGATTCGATTCCGCCCGATCATGATGACCACCATGGCTGCGTTGATGGGAACCGCCCCGATCGCTTTCGGTACCGGAGCCGGCGCGGATGCACGGCGTCCGCTGGGTCTTGCCGTGGTGGGTGGGTTGCTCTTCTCCCAGCTCGTCACTCTGTATTTGACTCCGGTTTTTTATACCTACATGGACACGTTCCAGAATTGGCTGGAGCGCCGCTTCGGGTGGGGAGTTCGAAGAGGGAAGCCGAGCCTCGCCGACGGGTCCGCCTCCGCGGATTGAGTTTCGAGCAGCGTTTCAGCGCCTGCCGTATCGAAACATTCCACACTGTACTTTCTTGGCCGCTCGTACAGTTTCGCCCTGTCACTACGTACCATTGACCCCGTATTTTCAACTGCCTACCATGATTTTGGACGGAAGAAGCATAGCGGAATGAGGGACGTCTTTCCCCGTGTTTCGTTGTGACACTGCGGGGAGCCATTCAGGATGCCATTCACCGAAGACCTGCCGAGAGATATCAGGACCAGACGCAAGCGCCGCGGCCCGCGCATGAATTCGCACGTCCCCGTGACGATTGAATGGAACGGGCGCGTCGGTCCGTTGCATTATGAATCCGGTTTCACGCGGGTCATCAACTGCTATGGATGCCTGCTGGTCAGTCCGAAAGAAATTGACGTCAAGCAAGAGCTAAAACTGACGAATCTCGCAACGAAGAGAAGCGTGAACGGTGTCGTCGTTTATAAAGGCGTGCAACGGCCGGACGGATGGGACATCGGTGTGGAACTCCTTCAGGCCGAACTCGATTTCTGGGGAGTGGAACTATGAAACCAATCACTTTTAAAGTGCCTGCACCGAGACCGATTGCACCAAGTCCAAAATCTACTCCGCCCTACGCCAGGCCCCCCGCCGCGACGCCGAAACCGCTCGCGCCCGCGGCAAGGCCGGGTGCCGTCACTCTCAATTCTTCCGGCGAAGGCGACCGGCGCCGCACCCAGCGCGTACTATTGCGCGTGCGCGCGAACGTACGCGTCGCGGTGCAGGGAAAAGAGTCCACGTACGAGGCCACGACTCTAAGCGTCAATGACCACGGCGCCATCATCGTCTTGAAACACAGCTTGCCCATCGAAACGCACCTGATCCTCCAGCATGTCGGCACGAACGAAACCGTTGCGTGCCGCGTGACGCGCACCGCGCGCCAGATGCCCGAAGGGTTTCACGTCCCCCTTGAATTCGACCGGCCCGCGCCCAATTTTTGGCGGATCGCCTTCCCGCCCACCGATTGGCGTCCCACGGAAGAATAAACGCGCGCGCGGCGCGAATCGCTTCCCGCGAGCAAGTCTTCTTCAGAATCGTTGATATGCCTTTGTTTACTTCGGGGTGTGATCGTTGCTGGCAGTCGGAACGCCGATCGCATCGCCGTTCACGACAAGCTCGACGCGGCGATTTCGCTGCCGGCCTTCGGGAGTGTCGTTCGAAGCTACCGGTTGCGTCTTGCCAAACCCGCGCGCCGTGACGGTCGATTCGGGAACGCCCTGCTGAATGAGGAAATCCTGCACGGAAGCAGCGCGCCGCTCGGAAAGTTGCTGGTTAAACTCGTCGCTCCCCACGCTGTCCGTATGACCTTCGATCTGTAGATTCAACCCCGGATGTCCCAGAACGATTCCTGAGATTTTCGCCAGCTTCTCGCGAGCCCCCGGCTTCAGAGTGTAGCTCCCGGTGTCGAAGAGCACGTCCGACATGTTTACGATTAACCCGCGCGCGCTGTCGCGCGTCTGCAAAATCAAATTCAATTGAGCCAGCAAGCCCGCGCGGAGTTCCGCTTTTTCCGCCTCCGATTGCGCCGCAGCCCTGCGCGCATTTTCTGCTTCCGCTTGCGCGGCCTTGCGCGCGTTTTCCGCATCCCGTTGTGCAGCCTCCTGCTGCGCTTGTGCCGCAGCGCGACCGGCTTCTGCTTCGGCCTTTTCCCGGCCCGCCTGTTCAGCGGCAAGCCGCGACTTCTCGGCTTCCGCCTGTGCAGCCTGCTGCTGCGCGTAGGCTGCGGCGCGAGCCGCCTCGGCTTCCGCCTTTTCTCGTGCGGCGCGTTCCGCCGCCAACTCCGCCTCAAGCTTCGCGCGTTCGGCTTGCTCGGCTTGCGCCTTGGCACGCGCTTCGCGCTCCGCGGCGGCCGCGCGTTCCTGCGCGACGCGTTCTTCATCGCGGCGTTTCACTGTAATCGCGCGCGCATCTTCCGCAGTCTGCACTGCCTCGCGGGCGTTCATCTCGATCAGCTTTTTCTCTTTCTTCTGCGTCTGAAGACTTTCCGCTTGCTGCAAAAGATTCGCGGCTTTCTTGAAACTTTCGGCCGCATATTTCTCCGCGCCGGCTGCCTTCGCGATTTGGACGGCGTTTCGCGCTTCCTTGAGGCCAAGCGGTGTTCGCGGGTCGGCTGCCGACTCGTAATTCGCCTGCACGAAGGTGTACTGCCCGCGTTGCAACAGGTCGAACTTCGCTTCCATTTCCTCGACACTTCCGAGTGTGTCGGGCCGCACAATGTTTTCCAGAACCACGACTTCGCTCGGCTGCGTCACCGCGAAATACGGCTCGGCCGTCACAATCAGCGCGAATGCCTGCAATTGCGCCGTCACGTCGAGTTTGCTCTTCGACCCTTCGATCAGCACTTCACCTAGATTGTCCGCGCGGCCTTCCGGCGAGACGGCCCACAGCACGTACGTCAGGAATTCGGGTCCAAAGCGGGTGGCGGACTCGAGCTTATCGAATTGCGCCTGGATGCGAATCGCGCCCTTCTTGCTCTCGACTTTCGCCGAGCCTTGCGACAGAGGCAGCAGGACGGTGCCGCGGAAGTCGATCTTGGTCGGTCCGCTGAGGTGCCGGTAATTGATGGCCTTGGTCGTGCGTGCGACCACAGTGATGCGGTACAACGGGGTCGATTCTTGCTGCTTCGGCGCATCTGACTGTGGCGGCGCTTGAGCATGCGCAGGTGCACCCCACACGCCGAGCATCCCCACCACAGCGAGACATACCGATGCCGTTTTCACGTCAGGCTCCCTCGTCGCCTTTTCGGGCGATGTTTTCCACAAGACGCGATCCCGCTCTTCTCGAGCAGGCGCTCACCGTTTCAACTCGGTGCGTTCCGTCAACCCGTATCTTCAAACTAACAAAACGAAGGCATTGCAGGAAGGTTGGTGAGTTCCGGCCTTGTGCAAGTGATTACCAGCAGCGGTTTTTGCCGCGATTGTATCCAGTCGAGATGCGTCTTTCGTCGATACTGTCCGTTCGTCCAGTAGTTTTTCGCAGTTGGATTGCCTACAGTAGGTCCAGTTGCAAGCATCCGGTGCGGGAGCCGCCAAAGACAAAGGATCGCGGCGTTGGCCGCTCGTCAAATTCGCGAGTTCAAGTGCGCAGAATCTACCGGATTGCCCCCAGCTCGCCGGTGAAAACAGGAGAGGATTGCCATGTCAGACAAAGATCCCCTAAGCGAGTTCAAAGAAGGTGTAAACCTCTTGAAGAGCGGATACCCGCAAAAGGCCCTTCCGCATTTGCGATCCGCCTTCGATTCGGAGCGGCACAACCCTTACTATTTGTCCTTTCTAGGTCTATCGATCGCTCGCGCAGAAAAGAAGTGGCCGGAAGCGATGGATCTTTGCGAAACGGCCCTTCAACTTAAACACAACGAAGTCCAGCTCTATCTGAACCTGGCAGAGGTCTATGCGATTTCCGGGCGGCGTGAGAATGCAATTAATACGCTCGATCGGGCGCTCGAGACCTTCGGTCGGGACGTCCGCCTCAAACGCGCTCGCGCCAGAGTCGAAAAACGGCAGTCGCCGGTCCTGCCCTTTTTGGCGCGAAACAATTTCATGAATCGGGGTCTCGGCAAATTGAAACACCGCACATTGCAGTACCTTCAAAAATCATAGAGCAAAGGAGGTGCGTCGCTCTTTCTCTCCTAATTTTCAGCTAAACGGAAGGTGTCGAAGATCGAGGTTTCCGCCGGAAAGAATGATACCGACCTTTTTGCCTTTTGCGCCGATCCTTTGCAGAATCGCGGGCGCCGCTGCGACCGCACCGGAAGGTTCCACCACGAATTTCGCTCGCTCCCACAGAAGAAGCATCGTCGAAACGATTTCTTGTTCTTCAACGAGCGAAACTTGATCCACCAGCTCGCGCAAAATCGAAAACGTCAGTGGGCACAGCGTCGCGCGCAGCCCGTCCGCCATTGTTTCCTGCGGCGAAGCCGCCTCGATCTTTCCCGAAGCGAGTGAGCGATTTACGTCGTCTGCGTTGCTCGGCTCGCCGCCGACCACCCGGATACTGGACCTTAGACTTTTTGCCGCGATTGCGGTTCCGCTCAGAAGTCCGCCCCCGCTCACCGGCGCAATAATAAAATCCAGGTCCGGAACTTCTTCGAGCAATTCGAGCGCGGCAGTTCCTTGCCCCGCAATGACGCGCATATCGTTGTACGGGTGGACCATGTGCGCGCCGGTTCGATCTCTCACGGCCGCAGCGATCGCTTCCCGCGATGCGACGTTCGGTTCGCTCTCCGTAATTTGTCCGCCGTAAGCCTCCACCGCTCGCTTCTTCACCGGCGATGAATTCGACGGCATGATGATGTACGCGGGAATTCCTCGCCACCTCGCCGCCTGCGCCAGCGCGGCCGCATGGTTTCCCGATGATGGCGCCACCACTCCATGCTTCGCTTCTTCATCGCTCAGCGAAAAAACCGCGTTCGTTGCGCCGCGAATCTTGAAAGATCCCGTCTTTTGCAGGTTTTCGCACTTGAAGAAAAGCCGCGCCCCGGCCATTTCATCGAGGGAGGCGCAAGTGAGAACGGGTGTGCGATGGATGCGCGGCGAAATGCGGCGATGTGCTGCGCGAATTGTTTCGAGATCCGGAGCGCTCATAATCTTCTGGCTCAAAATGAATCACTCATCGGTTCATTATGGCACACGTTTTCTTCTGCTTCAGCCTCGCGCAAGCGATCGCTCCGTAAAAATAAATCCAAATTGTCTCTAAAAAATCTTGACTCACCTGCTGCACGGTGCAATCCTTCAGAAACCCCTTCCGGAAGTAAGTCCACAGGAAAACTGCCGTTCGAATGTCAGGAGGAAAAATGTCCGCCAAGGAACGTCGCATCGCTCCCCGAAAGGCTTGTGCCGTGCCGCTTCGCTTTCGAATTCTCACCAGTGAACTCGTTCCCGCCGCCACGCGCCCTCTTTCCGGCATACGTGAAGCCAGCGCGAGGGGATTCCTCGCCCGACTCGACACGATCGAAGGCGAGACAATCAATCTTTCGGAGCGGGGAATTTATTTCAAGTCGAGCAAACAACTCACCGTGGGCGAACCCCTCGAAATGTTCTTTACGATTCCTCGCGAGTTGACCGGGCGCGGCGCGGAAGACGTTCGATGTAACGCGCGCGTGGTTCATGTGGATGACGGAATTGACGCGCACGGTGCGCTTGGCATCGGGGCTGCGATTGTTCGCTTCGAACAAACGAACCACGTGCACAATTGGGACAACTAGGTGCGTAGGAATTAATTCTCGCCGGCGCTTAGCTTCATCGCGTCGATCCAGGCATCCAAACTCTACCTTTGCTCGCCGTGATTCCTTCAGCGGGCCGCCCGCGCCGGAACGGTGAATGTCACCTTAGCCGTCGTCGCGTTGTCGAAGCGGTCGGAGACCTGCACGGCGATTGTGTGCTCGCCGGGAGCCACACTCGAAAGTTGGATTTGGTAGCTTTCCTTCGGCGCATCGGAGAGAAGCCCGACGGGGAAGGCGATTTGCCAGTCACCGGAGTCGAAGCTGTATTGCGCCCGTGCAATCGCGCCGGACGAACTGATTCCATCGAATATGACTTTTACGTTCGGCGATGACGTTTCAGCGCGCAAATTCTCGATTCGCGGGGGCGTGTTTGCAATTTCGAAGCGGTCGCTCGCGCGCTCGCTCCATAGCATTTGATCCGGCGGGTTCGAAGGCGAATCCGAAGCGACGATCTTCAAATAGTACGCGCCGTCCGGCATCGTCCTCGCATCCCACGAATAAAATCGCTGCGTCAATTTGTCTTTCAGCAACCGCCAGTTTTTTTCGTCCTCGCAGCGGTAGTAAATCGAGTACGCCAGATCGTCGTCGTTGTCGTCGTGCGCGCTCCAGAGCACGCTCTGAAATCCGCGGTCTTCGAGTCCCTGCGGCGGAACTTCGATCTTCATCGGTTTGTTCGAAGCATCCACCAGCATGTTCCCGGGTTGAAAGATTCCGCCGGGACGCTGCGGCAAACGAAGCTGCACCGGCGCTGGAATTCCGATCCCGCCCTGGCCCGTTGGAAATCCCTGCACGCGGATCCCGGGATCCTGAACTACGATGTCGTCAATTTCAGGCGCGACGTTTTTCGGCTGATACGCGAGGTTCACCCACGAAATAGTGGGCGCTCCGCCGTTATCCGTGTCGAGGAACACGGCTTTCCATTGAGCGAATCGCGCCGGCGGGCAGCTTACCGTCTCTCCGCCCGCGCTCTTGTAAGGTCCCGCCCAATTGCTCCAGCTCTTCTCCGGGTTGGACGTATTTCCCGACCGGACGTAAAACGCCACTTTGCCCTGCGCCGCGCCGTTT
>JBAWGF010000338.1:0-16676 GCA_049592615.1 Candidatus Acidiferrales bacterium | reverse complement strand
TGTTGTTGCATGTGGGTGTCAAGGGGGTGCACGTTTTACTGCCGGTTATGGCTGCAGTCCCCGCATCTGGATTGACTCCCACTGCGACCGGCAGAGAGCACGACGGACATACCGCCAAAGTCCTGGGGCCGACGGTTCGAGTGTCGTCAACGATGGAAAAATTGTTGCTGCCATTGTTCGCCACGACCGCGAGTCCCAACCGCGGGATCACGCCGACTCCCTGCGGTGTTGTTCCCGTGAGGATCGGCGCCCCGGTGGTTGTTCCCGTGGTCAGGTCCACAATCGAAACGGTCCCATCTCCGGAGTTCGTCACGACGGCGAGATCCCGGTCCGTATCCACTGCGACTCCGAACGGAGATGCGCCGACGACAACCGGCTGGATGATGGTGAGGTCGGTTGCGTTAGAGAGCAGGTCGGGCGCGGTGCCCGTGGGATTGCTCACGGTGACAATAAATCGCCGGGGGGAACCAAGCATGCTCACTGGAATTGTTGCCACGAGCTGGCGAGCACTTACGAATGTGACGGCCGATCCCGGCAGCGCCGTGCCATCCAAAAGCACCTGTGAATTGGCGACAAACCCGTGTCCCGTGATGGTCAAAGGCAACGGCGCTGAGAGAGGCGTGAAAACAACAGCCGGACTGGCCTCCAGGATATGCAGTTGCCTGACAGGGCCGAGGGAGACAACGGAAACAGTGCCGTTTGACGATCCGTCGCCCTGGTTCAAGACGAAGGCCTCACCGCTGGCTGAATCAACCGCGACCGCTTGCGGCGTATTCCCCACCGCCACTGTCTGGAGCACGAGGCCGGTTTTGAGGTCAACTACGGCTGCGCTGTTGCTGTTTGTGTTGACGGCCAGGCCGACGTTCGAAAGAGAATCGACGGCCGCTGCAACGAAGCCCAATTGAGTCGTAGGAAAGGTGACGGCAGTCGGTGAATTGTCGAGCAAGCTGAAAGTCGAAATACTGGGCTCGGCCACCACGCCGTCCGGCCCGTTCGGATCTGCCAAGAGCAATTGATGCGTCTCGGTATTGACACCGACGCCTTGCACTGTGGGGGAGAGCAAGTAACTTGCGAAAGCGAAAGGAGTCCGGCCGCCGTCTCCGGGACTCGCAGGGCGCCCGAGGTCCACGAAATTAATGGCTCCGGCGCCGCCGGGAGTAACGATGGCCCAGTTCAAGCGCGGATCAATCGCAACCGAGGGGTTCAGACCAGTGCTGTAAGGAGTCAAATTGCCGCCAACGGGCAGCGCGGGGCATGGCGGAGTTGCGCATGGGGGAGTGAGCGTCGGATTCGGATTAATCAGATCAATGACCGTCCCCTGGTTCGTGGATTGATTCGCCACGAATCCCCGGTGTGTCAGCGGGTTGATGCCGATCGTAAGAGGAACGGAGCCCGGCGGCGTGAATTGAGCGAGAGAAACCGTTTGCGTGACCAAGTTGGTGTTCAAGTTGATGACGGAGAATGTGTTGTCGACGCTGTTGACGACAAGCGCGAGCGGCGGCGACAGCAGTTCGTCGATGGCCACGCCGGTCGGCTTGCTTCCCACAGTAATCGTGGCGGTCACACTGTTGGAAGCGAGATCGATGACGGAAACGGTTCCGTCGTTAGTGTTGGCCACCAGCGCTTTCGCAGTGACCGGATTGATTGCGATCGCCGAAGGCTTCTTGCCCACGGTTATGGAGGCCAGCGCTCCAGTCGGAATGGAAGTGGCGGCGGGAGCGACGGAGATATTCGCAGCCGAGATCGATGCGGCCGGCGGCGCGACGTTTTGATTTCGCACCACGACCGGATACAAACCCGGCGTGGCCAGGTCGGCGGGGAGGAGCGTTACTTTCATCTGACGGCTATTCGTCAGGCTCACGATTCTCGGCTGACTGTTGAATTGCGCAACGGTTGCCACGGGCGTGAAAAAGCCTCCCGTCAAATCAACATCGAGCGCCGAGCCGTTCTGCGTCAGGCTATCGGGCGAAGAAGCAACGACCGCAGGGCGCACGGCCTCGACCGTCAAGTTTGCCGTCTGCGAAATATCGCCGTTCTGCCGCTGCACCTGAATCGGAATGATCGCGGGCGGTGGCGATGCTCCTTGCAACTGGCTCGATGGAATGGTGGCGCGAAGCGCCGTGCCGTTGATAAAGACGGTGGGCAAAGGCACGCCGCCTGCCAGCACCGTGCTTGTCGAAAGGAAATTCGTGCCGATCACATAAATGTCCTGCTGTATGGAACCCTGGGATGCAGATGTGGGATCAATACTCGTGAGCGTGGGATCCAACGCATTGGTAATCCCGACAGACGCCGTGCCCGATCGCGATGAATCGACTGCGGAAGTGGCGGTGAGTGTCACTGTGCCGGGCGATACGGCGGGAGCGGTGTAAAAGCCGCTCGGAGAAATCGTCCCAACGGTCGAGTTGCCGCCTGCAACTACCGTTGTGCCGCTCGTCACAGTCCAGGAGACGGCGGAGTTCGTGGTCCCGGTAACGGTCGCGGTGAATTGGAGTGTTTCCAGCGTTCCGATGCTGACCGATGCCGGCGTAACTTGAACGCGGACTCCGGAATCAATCGCAACTTGGGAAACGGCGAAGACCGATGTGTCAACAGTGCTCGTAGCCACGACCACGAAAGCGTCAGGCTGCGGAACCGTCAAGGGCGCCTGGTAAAGTCCCAGGGGGGAAATCGTGCCGTAGCCGCTCAGCACGGTCTGCTTGGTTCCATTCGGCGAACAGGAGGTAGGCAAGCTCGTGGGCGTGACGCCGGGCAGACAGACCTGCCAGGTAACAGATGAGGTGGAAGAGCCGGTGACCGTCGCAGAAAACAACTGCGTAGCACCAATCCCCACGGGCACCGGCGACGCGGCGGAACCCAACGGAGTGATCGAGATTCCGACCGGCGTAGAGTTTCCTCCGCAGCCTGCCACGCAGGCGGCAAGGAGCACCGCAGCGCCCAGTCTCCAAACTTTCATGCCCATTGCTCCAACCCCCTGGACTCGAATCTCGTTTTGCATCTGCGAGTGCCTGGTCCAAGGCGCATTACATCGCCGGACCGGCAGCCGTCCCTAGAAAGTCTTTCCCACCGAAAAGCGAAACGTGTGTTTCGGCTCAATCAGGCCCGCAGGAATCCTTTGGACTTCCTCGTCCAAGACTGTATTCAATTGCGGCACAATCTGCGTCTCGAGCACGCCGGGAGGTAGCGCGCTCTTTTGCGTATCGCTCAGGAAATATCCGCCACGAAACCCAGTGATCGTCGAAGTTAGGCGCAGGAGATTGTACGCGTAATAGACTCGGAACGGCGCATTCACAATCGGCAACTGAACCCCCAATTCGATTCCGGACGACGAGTGCGGCCTGAAATTCGTGTTGCGCACGATGGGAAGAGTATTGCCAATCGTTATGCCCGGAAAATCCGGATTCGGGAACTGTTGCTGGAAAAGGCTGAGCGCCGAAGGATCAAGTTCCAATTGATTCTTCCGCAGAATGCCGTTGAAGCCGAGATCGTTGAACAGGCGCAGCTCGACCGGACCCGCGATCGGTATGCGGTACTCCAGGTTCGAGACGACCTGGAAATCTCCTCCCGGACGTGTGGCAAAGAACTGAACAACTGGAACGGTGATACTTTGCGGCGACGGATTTCCCTGCGAATTCAGACGCGTCGGATCGAGATAAGTAACGCTCGAGGCCGTCGCGCTGGGAATCAGCACGAAGGGCGAAACCGTATAGAAATCGAATCCTCGAATGTCGTTTTCCCCGCCGAGTAGGAATCGGCTGTAGGGCGGAACGTCTTTCCCTCCATACCCGGAGACTATCGAGCTCAGCAGGCGGAAGCCGATGACGTTGCGATTTTTATATGTGGGATGGAAGTAGCTCATCGAAAACGTGGTCGAAATCGTGTTGACGTTTCCCTGCAAGGGACCGCCCTCGATGGCCGCCCCGAGGAAGAAGCTCTTTCCGTGCCTCGGTGAGAGTTGGCTGTCCACCGTGCTGTAGGAAAGCGTGGGAGAAATTTTGCTCGAGCGGATGCCGCGCAGCGCCGAAGGGCCGGCCAGGCTGCGGAATTGCACGGTTTCAAAGAGAAGCTGCGCCGACTGGCTGAACGTGGTGATGTTCGTCGTGGAAAAAGCGTAGTTCAGCCCGATTCTGGTGAATGAGAATTTTCGCATCGGGTAACTTGCAAAAACCGTGAAACCCTTTGTGTCGGTATCGTAATTTTCTGCGAGTGCGGGGTTAAGAGCGATCTGCTGGCCGATGGCGATTCCTTCTTCACGCGCCTGATTGTAATTGAACTTGTTGGCGTAGATGGTAAAACCGGTCGAGATCGGGCGGTCGAATAGATACGGTTCGGTGAAACCGAGCGTGACGTTCGTCGTCCGGTCGCCGATCTGCCCCGAAAGCGTGAGCGTCTCGCCGAGTCCGAGAAAATTGTTTGTCTGGTAAGTGAGTCCAATGAAGCTGCCGGCGACTCCGCTGACGCCGCCATTGAAGCTGATTGTCTGCTTGCCCTTCTCTTTTACCTTCAACCGGATGTCCACTGTTCCCGCTTTGACGTTCCGTTTCAACTCGGCGTTTTCCGGTTTGATCGTGTCAAAATAATTGAGCTGATTCAGACGCAGGAGGCTCAACTCCCAGAGGCGGTTGTTGTAAACCTGGCCTTCGTCGATGAGAAGTTCGCGGCGGATGACCTTGTCGCGAGTGGTCGTGTTGCCGGCGAATTCGATGCGGCGGACGAAGAACTGCTTTTGCTGGTCGAACTCCATCGTAATGTTGATGGTTTTCGTTTTGTCGTTCACTTCGGTCAATGGCGTAGGAGTGAAATCGATGTAACCGATTTCGCCATACACCTTGCGGTATGTTTCCAGCGCTTTCCTGATTTTGTCCGCTGAGAAAATGTCCCCTTCCTTCAACGGAAAAATCTTCGCCAGATACTCGGCTTTGATCACAAGCCCCTGATCCGGGTCGTTGCTGCGAAAGTTAAGCTTGCCCATGCGGTAGAGTTCGCCTTCTTCAATCCTTATGTTGATCCCGGTGGCTTTCCCGTGGCGTGACCCCACAACCGGAATCGGTATGGGGATGCCGGCGCGATTCACGTCTTCGGTCTTCAGGCTCTCCAAATCCACGACGACCTTGAAGTAACCGTGGTCCTGATAGAGGCCTCGGATGCCGACTTCCATGTCTTCGTCGAGCTTGTGTTTGTTGAAGGTCTTGTTGCCGACCGGGATTTCCATGATATAGAGCGGAATCGAGTAGGGCCGGTCATTGTGCATCGCGCGCAGGAGCCGGCGGTCTGAAAAAGATTTATTTCCCTTGAAGGTGATTTTCCCGACTTTGACTTTCGGGCCCTCGTCGATGTTGAACACGAGTTTCACGGCGTTCGTGGCGGCGATGCGTTCGTAGGTCGGCTTCACAGTGGCGAATTGCCGGCCGTGCTCGGCGAGCAGGTCTTTCAACACGACTTCGGCGCGTTTGATCTTCGTCGGATCAAACTGGCTCTCCACCGAAAGCCCCACCTTGCGCTCCTTGAACCGATCGAGAATGTCCGACTCGGTGATTGATTTGTTTCCCTTGTACTCAATCCGGCGAATGATCGGCCGCTCCGTGACGTAGAAGATGATGAGTTTGCCGTATGGGACATCGGTGCTGTCTTCCACTTCGAGCCGGATATCCTCGAAAAATTGCGTGTTCCACAGGGCCTGAAAATCGCGGCGCACTCCTTCTTCGGTATAGGGGTCGCCCTTCCGCGAAAAAATACGAGCGCGCAGAGTATCGCTTTGCACGCGGTGATTCCCGACGAATTCAACTCGATCGATGACGTACTGGGGGCCGCCGGGATTCCGCGATTGCTGGGACCAAAGGGGATGCGCTGTGGCACATACAAGCACGCACACAACAACGAAGGGTTCAAAAATGCGCAGAAAAATTTTCCTGCTGGCGGCCGTGGCTGTATTCAAGGCCGCAGTCCCCCGCCCAAGATTTTTTGCTCCCCCGCCGGACCGCTCCCCGTCCGGCTCGCGCGTGTAGGATTCCTAGTGGGCCACTGGGGTTGCTTCCACCACAGGACGGAACGCCAGCTCTTCACCGGAAAGAAAAACTTCCAGCGTCGCGGGCCTCTGCAATCCACCCTGGATCAAAGCTTCCGACAATGGGTCTTCGACGTACTTCTGTAACGCGCGCCGGAGCGGCCGCGCGCCATAATTTCGATCGCTGCAGGTTTTCTCGAGAATCCACTGGCGCGCTTCCGGTGTCATCGCGATCTGCACCTGGCGGTGCACCAGCGTCTCGTTGATCTGGCCCACGAGCAGGTCAATGATCCGCAGCAGGTCGTTGTCCGTGAGCGAATTGAACAGGATCACTTCGTCGAGCCGGTTCAGGAATTCCGGATTGAAGACCCGCTTGACCTCGCCCATTACCATGTCGTCCTGGCTCTTCGCGGCGGCCACCTCATCGGACGACTGGAATCCGAGGCCGGATTGTTTTTGCAACATCCGGGCGCCGAGGTTGGACGTCAGGATGATGATGGTGTTGCGGAAATCCACCGTGTTGCCGAGCCCGTCGGTCAATTGCCCGTCTTCGAAAACTTGCAGCAGAATATTGTAAACGTCCGGATGCGCCTTCTCGATCTCATCGAGGAGGATGACCGAGTAAGGCGTGCGGCGCACGCGCTCCGTCAATTGCCCGCCCTCTTCGTATCCCACATATCCCGGAGGCGCGCCGATCAGTTTGGAAACGGAATGCTTCTCCATGTACTCGGACATGTCGAAGCGAACGAGCGATTTTTCGCTGCCGAAGAGGAATTCGGCGAGACGCCGGGCGACTTCGGTCTTGCCGACGCCGGTCGGACCGAGGAAAAGGAAGCAGCCCACGGGTCGGCCCGGAGCCTTCAGGCCCGCGCGGCTGCGGCGGATGGCCCGCGCTAGCGCCGTGATGGCCTTGTCCTGGCTGATAATGCGGCGGTGCAATTCTTCTTCGATGCGCAGCAATTTCTGCTGCTCGTCCTCTTTGATCGCCGATACCTGGATGCCGGTCCAGCGCGCCACCACTTCTTCGATGTCTTCGCGCGTGACGACGCCGGTCGAGGAGTCGTCAATCTTCAGTTTTTCGCGCAGCATTCGCAGATGTTCTTTTTCCTTGCGCTCTTCTTCGGAATAAAACCGCGCCTTTTCGAACTCATGATTCGCGATGGCGGTTTCCATCCGGTGCGTGATGAACTTCACTCGCTTCTGCACTTCCGAGACTTCGTCCGGGAGCATCGCCTGGCGCAATTTCACGCGCGCGCCGGCTTCATCAAGCAGATCGATCGCCTTGTCCGGCAGGAAGCGGTCCGGGATGTAGCGGTTCGAGAGATAAACCGCATAGCGGATGGACTCATCCGTGTAGCTGACCGCGTGGAATTTTTCGTAGCGGTCGCGCACGCCCTGCAAAACTCGGATGGCTTCATCTTCGTTCGGCGCCACAACCTTCACAGACTGGAAGCGCCGCTCGAGCGAGCGATCCTTTTCGACAGACTTGCGGTATTCCGCCGGCGTCGTCGCGCCGATGCACTGAATTTCGCCACGGCTCAGCGCGGGCTTCAGAATGTTGGCCGCGTCGAGCGAGCCTTCGGCCGAGCCCGCACCGACGAGCGTGTGAAGTTCATCGATGAAGACGATGGCATTCTGGCTTTCCATCAATTCCTTCATGATCGTTTTCAGCCGCTCTTCGAATTGTCCGCGGTATTTCGTCCCGGCGACGATCAGAGAAAGATCGAGAGACAGGATGCGCTTGTCCGCGAGGAACGGCGGAACGTCGCCATCAGCGATGCGCTGCGCCAGCCCTTCCACGATGGCCGTCTTGCCCACACCCGGCTCGCCGATCAGGACAGGGTTGTTCTTCGTCCGGCGGCAGAGGATCTGGATCGCGCGCTCGAGCTCGCGATCCCGGCCCACGAGCGGATCGAGTTGCCCTTCCATCGCCGCTTGCGTGAGGTCACGGCTGAATTCTGCTAGCAAGGAAGCTTCTTTTGGCCGGTTCACTGGCACCTTCTCTCCCGCGCTTCGTGCCAACTCTTCTCGCACGGTGGACAGCCGCAATCCGCGTTCAAGCAGAATTTCTGCGCCAAAGGATTTCTCCTCGCGTAAGACTCCTAAGAGTAGATGCTCCGTACCCACATGTTTGTGGCCCAGCCGCTCCGCCTCTTCGGCCGCGAAATTCAGGATGCGCTTGCACTCCTGACTGAGAGGAACTTCCACCGAAGTCGAAATTCGTTCGCGGACGGTGATGCGAGATTCAATTTCCTTGCGGATGGATTCAATCGAGCCGTGGGAACGCAGAAAACGGTTGGCGAGCGCTTTGTCTTCGCGCAGCAGTCCGAGCAAAAGGTGTTCCGTCTCGATGTATGGGCTGCCGTACTGGCTCGCTTCATACCGGGCGAAAAAAATCACCCGCCGAGCTTTTTCTGTGTAGCGTTCAAACACGTCTCACTCGCAGTCTCCCCGGCTCTTTGTCCCAATGCCTGCCGGCGTCAGCTTGCCGTGTTCCAGAATCAGAACGCGGCCGGCGCGCCGGGCCAACGCCAGATTGTGCGTTGCAAGTATGGAAGTCAGGTGGTGTGACCGGTGCAGGCGCTGCATCAGCTCGAAAACGGCTTCTGCGCTCCGTTCGTCCAGATCACCCGTCGGTTCATCAGCCAGGAGCAACGCGGGCCCGTTTACCAGCGCGCGAGCAATCGCTACGCGCTGCTGTTCGCCTCCCGAAAGCTCCCCCGCACGCTGACCGGAGCGACTGGCCAACCCCACTTCCCCAAGCCATTCGTTTGCCGCCCGGAGCGCCTGACCCAACGCCATGCCCCGAACCAGCAGAGGCATCGCCACATTCTCCGCAGCCGTGAAGTCCGGTAGCAAATGGTGCCGCTGCCAGACAAAACCAACGGCGCGATTGCGATACCCCGCCAGCTCCGCTTCTGCAAGCGACCGGAGCGAATTCCGTCCGAAGTATACTGTACCGGTTGTTGGAGTGTCCAGCGCGGCCAGCAGGTGCAGCAGAGTGCTTTTGCCCGCGCCAGAAGCCCCCACAATCGCCAGCATCTCGCCGCGCTCGACGGAGAGATTAATCCCATCCAGAGGCCGTATTTCTTGGGAGCCCGAACGGAAAGTTTTGCCCAAGCCCTCAGCGCGCAGGATTTCGCCGGTGGCTTCGGCCACGGTTGGAGAGGGGTCGTTGATGAGACCTGCACTCATAGCTACACTGCCTCTAAGTCGCCTGCTATATCACTTTCAATTTGGATGCCGAACTGCCAAGTTGATATGTCCTTTTATTACTTGCGACTACCACTTTGGGAGATGGCAGGGGACTCCAATGAATTTCACTTTTTCGCCGTACTGTTACCTCTAGGTGCCCCTCCACGCCCATTCCTGCCAAATGCTTTTTACGCCGTAACTTCGCCCTGCAAATCAATTCTAGCATGCGCGTCGCTTGGAGACATCACGTTCACATCTATTGGAACGTATGAGAAATCTCCCCCGCGAAGTAACCCGGACTACTCAAAGCGGAGAATTTCGACGGGGAGAATGCGTGCGGCTGAGCGAGCGGGGAGCAACGTGGCGGCAAGGCTGATGGCCAGAGCCGCCGTTGCGATCCACACAGCGTCGAAAGCGTTCGCGCGGAACGGCACGTAGGGGATCGCGTACACCTCCGGATTAAGAGGAATCAACCGCCACTTGTCAGCGATCCATGCGAACCCGTAACCGAGCGCGAGTCCCGCGAAAGTTCCGGCGATGCTGACGACGAGCCCCTGAAGGATGAAAACTTTTCGAACCTGCCGGCGCCGGGCGCCCATGGCCATTAGAATGGCGATGTCGCGTGCGCGGTCCGCGACAGTCATCGTGAGCACGACAAGAATGTTCAGGCCGGCGACGATTGTGATCAATCCGATAAAAAGCGCGGTCACGAGCTTTTCGAGTTTCAACGCGCGAAAGAGCGCGCGGTTTTCGTCCATCCAGGTTGTCGTCGTGAACCCGCCGCCCGCGCGCTGAAGGAGGTCCTCTGCAATCGAGCGCGCATCGTCCATGCGCACAACTCTCACTTCGAGCAGGCTGACGACGTCGCCGATTCCGGCCAAGCCCTGCGCGGACGCCAGATTGACAAATGCCCAATTGGCGTCGTAGTCGTAGAAGCCGGAATCGAAAATCCCTGCGACGCGAAATCGGCGCGAACGCGGAACCATTCCAAACGGTGTCAAACTGCCCTGCGGACTCGTCAGCGTCACGTAAGTCCCCGCAGAAATTTTCAGATCATCGGCGAGAATGCGTCCCACAAGCAACGCCGGAATGCCGTCGGCGTCCGGCGCGAAATCGCCGGAACCCGCGACAATGTGGCGCAATGCTTCGCTCGCGCGCCGTTCAAGTTCCGGATCCACGCCCTTCAGAACGACCCCCCGGGCGCGCCCTCCCGCGGAAAGAAGAACCGTGTTGTACACGGCGGGTTCGATCGAGCGGACGCCCGGCGTGCTGCTGAGGCGCGACATCAGCGCGCGGTATTCGCGGATTCCTTCCGTGTTCACGGATTTCAAATTGACGTGCGCGGTGACGCTGAGCAGGCGTTCGCGGATCGCCTGACGAAAACCGGTGTTCATGGAAAGAGCGATGACGAGCGTCGTCACGCCCGCGGCCACGCCCACGACGGCCAGCAGAGTGACAAGCCGAAGCACCGCCGGCCGGTTCGGCGAGCGCAGATACCGCAGCGCCACCAGCCATTCGAATGTCATTTTTTCTCGCCGCCGGTTCCGGCGCCGGATTCCCCGGACGCCGCGGCCTTGGATTCCGCGGTCTCGACGCGTAGAAGCGGGAAAAGAATTACTTCACGGATGGAGTGCGAATCAGTAAAAAGCATCACGAGGCGGTCCACTCCGACTCCCTCGCCGGCTGTCGGCGGCAGACCGTGCGAGAGAGCGCGAATGTAATCCACGTCCACTTCTTTCGGCGCTTCCTGGCCGCCCTTTTCCACCTGCGCGCGGAAACGGCGCTCTTGATCGGCAGGATCGTTCAATTCGGAAAATCCGTTCGCCACCTCCATCCCCTCGATGAAGAGTTCGAAGCGCTCCGCAATCGACGGGTCGTCCACGCGGCATTTCGAAAGCGGCGAAATTTCCGTCGGAAAATCATAAATGAAAGTCGGCTGAATCAAATGTGCCTCGGCGACGGTCTCAAAAAGCTCGCCGGTCAATTCCCCATCGGAGCGTTTGGCAACGTCGGGAATGGAATCGTAGCCGCGGGAACGCGCGAAAGTGTTGTAGCGCTCGGCTAAAGCCCGCGGACCGCCCGATGCCGCAAGTTCGAAAGGAGTGGGCCGGGCGCTTGCATCCTCAGGCCAGTACTTGCACACCGCCTCTCGCATCGAAAGACGCTCGAAACGGCTGAAATCAATTTCGTCTTCGCCGTACTTGATTTTGGCCGTGCCGCATACTTTCTCGGCGATTCCGCGAACCAACTCCTCCGTCATATCCATTAGCTCGAGATAATCACTGTAGGCCTGGTAGAACTCGAGCATCGTAAATTCGGGGGTGTGAATCGAGTCAATCCCTTCGTTCCGGAAATTGCGGTTGATTTCAAAGACGCGGTCGAGCCCGCCGACAACGAGGCGTTTCAAATAAAGTTCCGGCGCGATCCGAAGATAAAGGTCCATGTCCAGCGTATTGTGGTGCGTGACGAAGGGCCGCGCCGTGGCTCCGCCGAGAATCGGATGCATCATGGGCGTTTCAACCTCGGTGTAGCCGCGCTCGTCAAAAAAACGGCGCAGCTCGCGAATGATCTGCGCCCGGCGGATGAAAATCTCGCGCGCGCGTTCGTTGACGATCAGGTCGAGATACCGCCGGCGGTACCGCTGCTCGACGTCCGCGAGCCCGTGCCATTTCTCAGGCAGCGGCAGCAAGGCTTTGCTCAAAAGTTCAAGCTTATCGACTTTCACGGTCAACTCACCCGTTTTCGTGCGAAACAAATGGCCGGAAACTCCGATGATGTCGCCCAGGTCGAGCAGCTGAAAGAGTTTGAACCCTTTTTCACCTACCACGTCGAGTCTCACGTAAATCTGCAGCCGGGAGCCCTCGCCGGCCAGGTGCGCAAAGGCCGCTTTTCCGTGCGGGCGTAAAGCGATGACGCGCCCCGCCGCGCTGACTTCGACGCGGGAAGATTCGAGTTGCTCGGCTGAATGACTGCCGAATTGCTCCGCGATCTGCCGGGGCGTATGCGTCCAGGCGAACTTGTGTGGATAGGCCGGCTGGCCCAGGGCTTCGATTTCGCTTAACTTCTTGCGGCGCTGAACGAACTGGTCGAGCGGCTCAAATTCCAACGGATGGTTCCTTTCCCGCGATTCGAGCGGCAGTATAGCGGGCGCCTTCCAGAAGCGTCAAGAATACGCCGCCTGGAAAAACCAGTGGTATAATCCGGCCGCTTCTCGGAGGCGGTGTGATTCTCAGGCGCATTCGGAAGTCCCTTCGCTCGCGGCGAAATGTCTCCGAAGATTGGATTGCAGCTCTGCCGCGAGAAAAGATGCAGTTATTCCAGACTGTCGTCCGCCGCTGGGAGTCCGTGTACGCGATGATGAGCGTCGCGTTGGACGAGGCGCTCTCACTCCGCGCTCGCGGCGAGCTGGTCTGCGCCCGGCAGCAGGTTTCGGTCGCTGACGAGCTTTTTGGAATGCTCGCAGACACTCTCGTGGGAGGCTGCGATGCCCTGGCCGATCGTGGCCGCCACGTGAGCGACCTCCCTGTCGTTGTGCCGCTCAACGCAGATTTCTTCCGCGGCGATGCCGCGCAGAGCGCTGCCTCCTGGAACCATCTTCTGCATCATGTCTTGCTGGGCGGCCGCTCGCGTTTTTTCCAGAAGATTCGGATTCTTTCAGATACCGTCGAGACGCTTACCCGCGAGTTTCACGAGTCAACCGACGAAATCGTGGCGAATTTGCCGGTCGACCCCGGCCCCTGCTGGAGGACGCTCGATCCCCTGCATTACGATATGAACACCTGTTTGCGGGAGGCGGAAGTGATTCTGAAATCATTTCTACGCGCGCTCCCGGCGGAACAGGTTTCACCGTTTTCTCGCCAGTTGGACGCTCCTCCCGCCCGAAGAAGAGACCGCGTGCGCACTCGTCTCTCCCGCGTTTCAGCCTGAGGGCACTCGAATTACAAGCAGACAGCGGCGAATTGGACCGGCAACAATTCCTTTCACACGGACCTCGGACGAGCCGGGCCTTAACTTCAGTTAGACGTTTGAACGGATTCCAGCGAGAATAGTGGGAACCTCATGTGGAACTCGTGCATCTGAAAGGGTTTCCATGACAACTGCCTGACGCCACCGGTTTGGCGGCAACGCAGTTGTCGAGGTAGAACACAAAGTACAACTTCTGAACAGGCTGACGCATCGCAGTTAGGGATGCGTCCCGGCGGGTAGCGTGGCCCGAGCGAGACGAATCGAAACTGGGGAAATGCCGGAAGCGGAAGCGATCCGGCGCGCCCAGCAGGGAGATGCGGCGGCATTCGAGCGTCTGTATCATTTACACGGCCGCCGAGTTTATTCGCTGTGTCTGCGTATGGTGGGAAATACGGCAGAAGCGGAAGACCTGACGCAAGAAGCGTTCCTTCAGCTCTTTCGAAAGATTGCCACATTCCGGGGCGAGTCGGCCTTCTCCACGTGGTTGCATCGGCTCTCGGTGAACGTTGTGCTGATGAAGCTGCGCAAGAAGTCGGCCACGGAAACCTCGCTCGAAGAGGTCACCGAACCGGATGAGGAATCAGGCGGCCCGCGGCGCGATTTCGGCGGGCCGGATTTACGGTTGAGCGGCTCGATCGATCGCGTCAACCTGCAACGAGCGGTCGATGAATTGCCCCCGGGCTACAGAGCGGTGTTCGTCCTGCACGACGTGCAGGGCTACGAACACAACGAGATTGCGGAAATCATGGGTTGTTCGATCGGAAATTCGAAATCGCAACTGCACAAAGCGCGCATGAGGCTCCGCGAGATGCTGCATGAAGCCGTCCGCGAAAAGGCCCGTGAGGATCGCAAAGCTGCCGGAAGCAATGCCGGTGGCGAGGATTGAAAAAAATGGGAACGTTTGGCTGTAAAGATTTTTTGCATCACATCGAACCGTGGATGGAGGGCGAGCGCCATCCGGACGCCCGCGCGCACGTGCGGGATTGCCCGAAATGCCGCGGCATTGTCGAAGATCTCGCCGCACTCCAGACGGCCGCGAACGATTTGTCCCGCGCGGAGACGGAGCCTCCGGCGCACCTCTGGACTTCGCTGCGGGCGCAATTGGAGCAAGAGGGCCTCATTCGGAGCAGCCGCCGCAGTTGGGCGCGCTGGCTGGGTGGCTCGTTTGCGGGTGTCCCGCGTCCCGCGCTCGCCGGCGCTTACCTGGCGCTGCTGATCGCCGTGGCGTTCGGATTGAGCGGGCCGATTCACCGGCAGGTGAATGATTACCGCTGGAGCGAAGGCACGAGAACTTCCACCGCTCCTTTGGGCGCACAGCTCGACACGGCGGAGCACGCCACTGTTTCTTCCGTCCGTAATTCCAATCCGACCGTGACTGCTTCCCTCCACTCCGGCCTAGCCATTGTTGACAACTACATTGCTTTGTGTGAAAAAAGCGTGCGCGAGGAACCTCAGAACGAATTGGCCCGCGATTATCTTTACGAAGCCTATCAGCAGAAGGCGGACCTGCTCGAGCAAATGACCGAACGCGGAGAAGACGTCCGATGAGCACACTTCAGTTTCGTCCCCGGCAATGGAATTGGAAGGCCGTTGGGCTTCTGCTTCCCGGTCTCTTGCTTTTCGGAGCAGTACCCGCCTCGGCGCATCGCCTGGAAAAGCATTTCAAAGTGGAGGAGCGCCCGGTTGTCACCATCCACAATCCGAACGGCATGGTCACCGTGAAAGCCTGGTCGAAGCACGAAGTGATGGTCGTGGCGACCCACGGAAGCCCGGCGGTGGAAGTCGTCGCGGAGCAAATGGGAAATCGCGTGGATGTCGCGACGCGTCAGATGACCGAAACGGTCGCGCCGGAGGATATGCGGGCCGATTATGAAATCAGCGTCCCCGAGGATGCCGAGCTTCAGATTCACAACGATTCGGGTGCCGTGACCGTCGCCAACGTGCTGGGCGATATGAACGTGGAGACCGTCGCAGCGGGCGTGGATCTGGAGGACGCTGCCGGATACCTGGTCGTGAAGACGGTCGGCGGCTCGTTCCAATGCCTGCGATGCGCCGGACGCATCGAGGTAAACTCCATCAGCGGAAATTTCCGCCTGATCGATCTGCGCAGCTTCCACGTCCGCGCGCAAACTTCCACCGGGAATATTCTGTTCAACGGCGAGTTCCTTCCGAACGGGATGTATCGCCTGAAGAATTACAGCGGCGTGATCGAAGTCCGATTCTCTCCCGCTGACTCTTTCGACCTGAGCGCTACTTCGCTGAAAGGCAAAGTGATCAACGAAGCGACGTTGACGCCGCCGGCCCACCCGCAACATTTCGCATCGAGGTTCGGCAAGAGTCTGTTCGGTACGTTCAATGCCGGACGCGCGAAAGTCGAACTGTCCTCCTTCGATGGTACAATCAACATCCTGAAACGTGATTGATCGTGCCATTCCGCAACTGAAAATATTTAGGACCCGATGACCCGTCGAACTCCTCCTCCGAAGCTCGTCTCTCTGATCGGATTCATGGGCAGCGGTAAATCCACGGCCGCGCGCCTGCTGGCCCGTCAGATCGGCTGGCAACACGTGGACCTCGACAAGCAAATCATCGAGGCAACCGGTTTGAGCATCCCGGCGATATTCGGCCGGATGGGCGAGCCTGCCTTCCGGAAAATCGAACACGAGCAGCTCATGCGGCTGGTCGGCGAATCGATCGAGAACCACAAGCCGCGCATCATTTCCCTCGGCGGCGGAACAACGGCGCAGCCTGCGAACATCAATTTCTTGCGCCAGACCGGCGCGGTGCTCATCTGGCTTCATTGCCCCGTCGAAGAGCTGCTGCGGCGCTGCGTCCGAATCACGAATCGCCCGCTCTTCCGCGACGAGGCGAGTTTTCGCGCACTCTACGCCGAGCGATTGCCTTCTTACGAATTGGCGGACCATCGCGTCGAGAGCAATATTGAGCCTCTGCGAGTGGTGGAGCAAATTCTCGCGCTGGGAGTCTTCCCTAAGGTGACAGCATGATGACGAATCGCACGCGCACTTCTCTTGCCGGTTGGCCCGCCATTGTTGCTGCTGGAATATTGCTGCTCTTCGCGGCCTCGGGATTGTCCCGGGCGCGAACTCTGCGCCGCAGCCCGGCGCCGGGCGTTTCGCCGGGACAGAATGCGGCTTCACTCTTCGCCTCTGAAAAAGGCAAATTCCGCATCCTCGTGAAGGGCCAGCAGGTGGGCAAAGAGGAATTCGAAATCGGCCCGAGCGGCGGCAATTGGACCGTCCACGGCACCTCGGAGATTCAATCTCCGCAGGGAACAGCCCATGTTACCGGCACGCTCAATTTGAGAGCCGATGGCACGCCGATTCGGTATGAATGGTCCACGCAGGGAGTGAAGAAAGCTTCGGCGACAATCGAGTTCAACGGTGCGGTTGCGACGGCCGAGCTACGCATGGAAGGCGCGCGCCCGTACACGCAGCAATTCACGTTCAATTCCCCGCGCGTCGCCATCCTCGACGACAATCTGTACCACCAG
>JBAWGF010000337.1:0-7669 GCA_049592615.1 Candidatus Acidiferrales bacterium | reverse complement strand
AACCAAACGGGATTGCACTCGCTCTGTCTCGCCGGTGGTTTATTCCTGAATCCCCTTTTGGTTGCAGCGGTGGAAAAAGGGGCGGGCTTCGATCAAATTTTCGTCCAGCCCGCAGCCGGCAACGAGGGCACATCGCTCGGCGCCGCATGGTTGGCGTGGCATCAGACGCTCGGCCGGCCACGCATCTCGCCGATGTCGAGCCCATACTGGGGCCCTGGGTATTCCAACGAAGCGATCAAGCAGGTTCTCGACAATTGCAAAGCTCCCTACCGCTGGTGCGATTCGGAAGATCGCAAGATTGAAGAAACCCTCAAGCTCCTGGAAGCCGGGAAAATCGTCGCGTGGTATCAGGGGCAGGCAGAATTCGGTCCGCGGGCCTTGGGGAATCGCAGCTTGCTCGCTTCCCCTTGGGCGCCATACGTAAAGGAGAATTTAAACGACTATGTGAAACACCGCGAATCGTTCCGCCCGTTCGCGCTTGCCATTCCGGAAGAGGACTGCGCCGAATTTTTTGACTGCACGAAAAACGGTCGCTTCATGACTACGATGGCGACGGCAAAAGATAATGGGCGAAAACTTTTCGAGTCGGCGGCATCGGGATTCGTTTCGAGGGAAGGGCTTGTGCGCCTTCACGTCGTGACCTTAGAAGACAATCCGCTGTTTTGGAAACTTCTCAAAAAGTCCGGACAGAAGGGGCCCGCCCCCATTCTCGTGAATACGTCATTCAATTTGTTTGGGGAGCCACTTGTGATCACGCCGCGCGACGCCGTCCGAAGTTACTATTGCTCGGGCGCGGACGCCCTCGTCGCGGGAAGTTTCCTTCTGACAAAGCGATAAGAAAAATGGGCGCCGATGGGAAAATCGCGAAGCCGGGCCGCCGGCGAATCTGTCTGCTCCTTCTGCTTGCGTTCCTCATCGCCGCCGTACTTGCGCTTCGCGAAGCGGGCTGGTGGCTGGTCCGTGAAGATCCCATGGTGAGGTCGGATGTTATCGTGGTTTTGAGCGGAGGCATGCCCTATCGGGCTGAAGAAGCAGCCAAGATTTTCGGAATGGGGTATGCACCTGCGGTTTGGGTAAGCCGGCCTGAAGGCCCCGCTCAAGAATTGAAGCAATTGGGCATCCATTACGTCGGCGAAGAAAACTACAACCGCGACATTCTGATCCATGAAGGTGTCCCCGAAAGCTCCGTGCAAATATTCCCTGAAACGATTTTGGACACCGAGCAGGAAGTGCAAGAAGTGTCGCGCGACCTGCAGAGCACTGGAAAGACAAGCGTGATTTTTGTCACCTCACCACAGCATACGCGCCGCGTCAAATCGTTGTGGCAAAAGCTGGCTGCAAAGAATCAAAGAGCATCGGTTCGCGCGGCAGCACAAGATCCATTCGATGCGGGCCATTGGTGGCGAAACACAGGGGATGCCCTGGCAGTCGTGCGGGAATATCTCGGTCTGATGAACGCTCGGGCTGGGCTACCGGTGCGGCCGCATTCGCGTAAAACGCATGATTGATTCCAGCCGCAATCTTACTTCTGTTCTTCCAGAACTGAAACGGGCGCAGACTCCAGAATTCTCCACCGCTCCCATTCCGCCTTTTTGCACAAATCTCGGAACCATAGCTGCCATTCAAGTCCGATGTTCTCGTCCTGATGAGAATAAAACGCATGCCAGCACGTCCCGTTGACGGGAATGCCCCCTGCATTGGAATCACCGTTTCCGTTTTCGGCATCCTGCAAAGGATCGTGGCTGCGGTATCCCGCCAGTTGGGTCGCTTCGAGGGGAACGCGGAAATATACGATTTCTTCCGGACCAGATTCGCTCCGGTGCCCATTGCCGGAAGCGGATGAATATAATTGTCCGCGCAGCTCGAGCGAGTTCTCGTGCAGCAGCAATTCAAGCGACGGCGGCCGCTGGGCCGGACCTTGCGGCCGGGCAAGCGGAAGCTCCCAGAGCGTGAGCGCGTCGCCTCTTTCGGTCCCGCCCGAATACAGATCGAGTGTACGTGTCTGCCAGCCGGCAGACTTGCTCTCCGGCAGCACTTCCGTAATTGTGGCGACCGTGTGGCCTCGCCACCGCTCGATTTTCACGGAGCCAAGAAAACTTCCGATTGTGCGGATGAATTTAAGATCTTCTTCGGTAGCGTGAAGCGTATCGCGCCAGAAGGAGTCGTCGATGCGGAAAGAGAATGTGAAGACTTGCTCGAGCGGAGAGGGAGCGGATTCGTTCAGCCGTCGCACAAAATCCGGGTCTGCCACGTCCTCAAGATTCTGGAGACGCTCGGTGAGACGCCGGATCGTCCACGACTGATGCCGCAGGATTCGTTGCCAGTGCTGGGCCAAGACGTAAAAGACAAACACAACGACTACACAGATGCCCAGTGCTGTCCAAATAATATCCATCGCACCTGCTTTCCGAACTTTCCGAAACGAGAGACACGGCTGCGTAGGTGTCGCGAGATTCTACTACCAAAAATCGGGTTCGCCTATATGGACCGCCCCTCCAGATTCACCTTGGCGTGAGGTCACGTATGTATGAAAATAGGCGTCACCAACTGCTGGGCCTATCGACGGTTTTTTCCCGGGGGTTTTCGTTGAAGATTTCTGTGATTGGATCAGGTTACGTCGGCCTCGTCACGGGCGGCTGCCTGGCTGAAATCGGGCACGAAGTCGTTTGCACGGACAGCGACACGGCAAAGGTACGAACGCTCGAGTCCGGCCACTTGCCGATCTATGAGCCGGGGCTCGAGAAGGTCATCGCCAAAGCCCGCAAAGAGGGCCGGTTGAGTTTTCGAGAGAATCCCGCCGACGCGGTCACTTTCGGCGATGCCATTTTCATCTGCGTTGGGACTCCTCCGCTGCCCAATGGCGATGCCGATCTGAGCGCCATCGACCACGTCGCCCGGCTTGTGGCCACGGAGGCGCGATCCCCCAAACTGGTCATCGAGAAAAGCACCGTGCCGGCGCAGACCGGCGAGGAGTTGAGCCGAGCCCTTTCCGTTTACGGCCGCAAAAGCGGCGCGACGTTTCGTGTCGCTTCCAACCCTGAATTCCTTCGCGAGGGCACGGCAGTCGGGGATTTTCTTCATCCCGACCGAATCGTGGTGGGCGTCGAAGATGAAGCCGCCGAACGCCAGCTCAAAGAGATCTACCAGCCGGTTCTCGATCGAAAGTTCAAATGCCCGGTGCATTCGCCGGCATGCCCGAAAGTCGCGGCGCCGGTATGGCTCGTGACGACGATCAAAAGCGCTGAGCTGATCAAGCATGCTTCGAATTCGTTTCTCGCACTTAAAATTTCCTATGCAAACATGGTGGCCGATCTCGCCGAGCGGCTGGGCGCCGACATCGAAGAGGTGGTCCGGGCCGTGGGCCTCGATGCACGGATCGGAGGAAGTTTTCTTCACGCCGGCCTGGGGTTCGGAGGCTTCTGCCTGCCGAAGGATTTGCAGGCGTTTGTTCATCTGGCCGAGCGTTCCGGCGTGGATTTCAGTCTTCTGAAGGAAGTCGAGAAGATAAACCGCGGACGAATCGACCTCTTCATTGGAAAAATCCGACGCGCCCTCTGGGTAATCAAAGGAAAAAAGGTCGGCGTGCTCGGCCTGGCATTCAAGCCCAATACCGACGACATTCGTTTCGCGCCTGCGATTGACCTCATCACGCGATTGGTGGCGGAAGGCGTCCATGTAAGCGCCTATGATCCGCAGGCGATGGAGAAGGCGCGTGCCGTGCTCACGACCATCGAGTACGCGGATTCCGCCTGCGGTGTCGCAAATGACGCCGAGGCATTAATCATCGCCACGGAGTGGGAGGAGTTCCGTAAGTTGGATTGGGCTCGCATTCATGAGGCGATGGCGCGCCCGTTAATCCTCGATGGACGCAATCTTCTCGATCCCCGAGAGATGAAAGCCCATGGGTTCGAATACCTTTCGATCGGCCGGCCGGGCGGATTGATGAGTTAGCTGGCGGGCTTCTCTTCTGTTACCTTCTTCCGAAAATATTCGTAGGTTCGCCGCAAGCCGTCTTCCAAGCTTACTTTTGGCTCCCATCCAAGGATGCGCCGCGCTTTGGAAATATCGGGGCAGCGTTGTTTGGGGTCGTCCTGCGGCAGAGGTAGGAACTTGATCGGCACGTTTGCGCCGGCGAGCGTGCGAACGCGCTCGGCAAATTCGAGAATTGTGATTTCATGCGGATTGCCGATATTGACCGGCTCGTGCTCATCCGATTCAAGCAGGCGGTGGATTCCATCCACCAAATCGGAAACGTAGCAGAAGCTGCGAGTCTGCTTGCCGTCGCCATAAACCGTAATGGGGAGGCCGCTCAGCGCCTGGTAAAGAAAATTCGGAAGCGCACGGCCGTCGTTGAGCCGCATGCGCGGACCATAGGTATTGAAAATCCGCACAATCCGCGTGCTCACACCATGGTAGCGGCAATATGCCATAGTCATGGCTTCTGCGAATCGCTTGGCCTCATCGTACACCCCGCGCGGGCCGACTGGATTGACGTGGCCCCAGTACGTCTCCGGCTGCGGGCTCACCTCCGGATCGCCATAACATTCGGACGTGGACGCGAGCAGAAACTTGGCCTTCTTCCCAAGCGCCAATCCGAGCGCGTTATGCGTCCCGAGCGAACCGACTTTCAGCGTCTGGATCGGCAATTTGAGATAGTCCGGTGGACTTGCCGGCGAAGCGAAATGCAGAACCGCATCCACCGGCCCCGCGACTTCGATATAACGCGTCACGTCCTGCCGGGCGAAATGGAACCGCGGATTGGACATCAGGTGAGAGATGTTTGAATCGGCGCCCGTGACGAGGTTATCGAGGCAGAGAACTTCCCAGCCTTTACCCAGCAGCAAATCGCAGATATGCGAGCCCAGAAATCCCGCGCCCCCGGTGATCACAACTCGCAAATCGATTTGCCCTCCCGCAGCGGCCCTGCGACGTGCCCGCTGCGTTGTCATTATCTCCGAAAAACCGCAGCGAAAGAAGAAAACCGAATTCCGCCGCTTGCGGTTTTACCTCAAGGGGATTTCGCCGAAGATGCCGCGGCAAATTCGGTTGTGTGGTCTGCCACAATCCGCCAGCCCTCATGAAATCTTCGGAAGTTCAACGTAAAGATTCCCGAGGGGCGGTCATGCTCGCGCTCGAGTTGATATTGCCCGATGGCGAAGGCAGCCTCCGGGCAGATGACGTGAATTTCCAGTCCCGAAAATGTCAGGCGGCCCATCGCGTTTCTATCGGGATAACTTTTCCGGTAGCGATCGAGCAGCGCCTGCCAGCCGCGAGAAATCCCGCTCGCGCCGACGAACTCCGTTTCGTCCGATTTCCAGTAGCCCGCCATGAACGCTTCCACATCGCCGCGATTCCACGCCGCTGTCTGAACATCGAGAAGGGCGCGAATTTGCGCCTCGCTCGATGGATCCGCTCCGGACGATGACCCTGCTCTAGCCGACGGTCGCCCAAAAATGGCCAGAGAAATTACGGGCATGAGTAGGAACATTGCGAAAAGTCGAATCGGCCGCGACATAGTTTACCTCCCGGTTTGAGCATAACTTTTCATGTGAAAATCTGGGGCGCGTTTTTTTTACTGCATCCCCGGCGGCGCGACAAGCGAATCGCGGGCGGAATGCGCTGGTGCCCATCGACCACCCTGGTACCCACAGTTTTCCAAGCCAGTACCGTTGCTCTATTGGCTCCCGCGGACCAAAAGAGCACACTGTGGGTGGGTCAAAGCTATGTTAATAGCAGCGTTCATTCTCGTTATCTCAGTCGTGGCGATGGTACAGTTCGCCATGTTCAGCTGGCGCGCCGGCCTGGTTCGAGTGGCGGCGGGTCAGTTCGCCGCCAATGGCGAATTGAGCCCGGCCGCATCTCGTAACTTATTGACTGAGAATGACTTCCAGGATATCGCTGCTTACCAGGAACTTTGTCCTGAACTGACCATAAACCCAGCGCCTAAGCTCCGCGCTGTCCGGCTCTATTATAGCTTGCTCGAGACCATGAATTCGCTTGGCGCAAGCTGGACCAGCCGCGAGATGACCCTTTGCACGCGCTACGCGACCGTCGTGCTGGCGCAGCGCCTGGAACGCAACCAAGCCCTCCTGGCTGAAGTTCGCTCCTACTAAGCAGCCTTCTGCAATCCCCATCCCCCCTTACTTGACCCTTGCCCGCGCTTTGTCCGGTGCAGAATCTACGCGCGGATTCAGGGGGACACAGGCATTCTGGTGGTGGCCGCGCCGATCCTGAAGGAAATTCCTAATACGCCCAGCGCATCAAGATGCCGCCGGTTGTGTACCCGGCGCCAACGGAGATCAACAGTACGAGGTCTCCCTTGCTCAGCCGCTTCTGTTCGACCGCATCCATCAGCCCGAGGGGAATCGTTCCCGCCGTCGTGTTTCCGAAGCGTTCAATATTCACCAGAACTTTTGAATCGCCCACGCCGAGCCGTTCCTGCATTGCGCGGATGATGCGCAGGTTCGCCTGGTGCGGCACAACGAGCGCGAGGTCGCGGCTCGTGAACCCATTCCGCTCGAGCAACTGGCAGGCTAGCTCGCTCATGCGCCGAACGGCATATTTGAAGACTTGCTGGCCTTCCTGGTGAACGAAGTGCATCCGTTTTTCGACCGTCTCTGCTGAAGTAGGATGGAGCGATCCCCCACCCGGCATGTAGAGGTTGCATCCGCCCGAGCCGTCCACATCGTGCGCGAAATCGATGATCCCTTCCCGGTCGGACGTTGCGGGTTCCAGCAGGACTGCACCCGCGCCGTCCCCGAACAGAACGCACGTGGCTCGATCCTTGAAATCGAGAATCGAGGTCATCACATCGCTGCCAATCACGAGGACTTTCTTGTGCGATCCTGCGCCGACAAATTGAGCGCCGACCGTCAACGCATATACAAAACCGGAACACGCAGCCGAGAGATCAAATCCCCATGCATTCTTTGCACCGAGCTGATTCTGAATGAGGCAAGCGGTCGCGGGAAACATCATGTCCGGTGTGACCGTAGCCAAAACGATCATCTCGATTTCTTCCGGCTTCACACCCTTCGCCGCCAAAATCTTCTTCGCAGCTTCGCTCCCAAGGTGGGACGTCGCTACGCCGGGGTCTGCATAATGCCGCTCGCGAATACCGGTGCGCGAGCGAATCCATTCATCGGCCGTGTCCACCATCTTCTCGATGTCCGCATTCGTGACCACGCGTGGCGGGACATATCCTGCCACCGCTGTGATTTTCGCGGCGATCCGCTTGCCCATGAATTTCTCCATTGCTCCTTAAATAGGCCGCGATTGTATGACAGCCATCGGGGATAAGGAATAGGGACGACGTGAATTCGAGATGGCGCGAGATCCTTGTCTTATCCCGGCCCAACTGACAAACCAGCTATGGCACGGGAATGCGATAGAGATTGCGGCGGACGGTTTGGCGAGTGTAAGCGTAGAGGGATGGGTTTACGGCTGCGACAACGTGGTGAGGAATTACCACGGACTTTGTGCCGGAAAGTTCCTCAAGCCGCCCGATTCCGGCCGCCGGAATTCCCGGAAGGCCTGATCCTCGACGAATCGGCAGGGCATAGCTTCTTTCTTGGCCGCTCTCGCGAGTCAAGGCCTCGAAAGACAGGTAAAGGAATTGGCCGCTGACGTCCCATGTAAGCAGGCAATAACCTTGGCAAATGGGTACGGG
>JBAWGF010000336.1:0-2590 GCA_049592615.1 Candidatus Acidiferrales bacterium | reverse complement strand
AGCTACCAGTGACAGGGTGATTCATCGTGATCGCACCATTGAAGTTGTCGTCGATCACGCCTGTGAGGCCGCCCTTGCCGTCGAGGTTCAGACTTCCTAGGACTCCTTCTTCCGTACCCGTCACTTCATTGAAAATTCGAATCTTAATCGCGTACTGGCCATTCAGGAGCGCAGCCTTCGTGTTGGGTGGCAGGGAACCGATTGTGAGAGCAATCGTCCCCACGACCTGCTGCGGAGTCGGCGTTGTGGAGTCCGTCACGGTGACGTCAAAGGTGAACGTCCCGGTCGTGGCGGGATTGCTGTTGAAAATGTGCCCGGCGGCCGCGCTGCCTGTCGCTGTTGCGTCGAGTGTAAAGCCCGTTGGCAGGGTGCTGCCATTCGCCAGCCCAAATGTATAGGGAGCTGTGCCGCCGGTCACTTGAATGTCCGCGCCGTATGGCACGGTCATTGTGCCCGCAGGCAGCGTCGTCGAGCTGAACGTTGGAACGAGTGGTACCGAAATTACCGTCAGGACGGTCGAGCCGGTGACACCACTCTGCACAGCTGAAATCGCCGAGGTACCTGTTCCAACACTCGATGCGAGTCCGGCCGCATTGATCGTTGCTACCGAAAGGGTCCCCGAAGACCACGTCACCGAGCTCGTCAAATTCTGCGTCGTGTTGTCGCTAAACGTTCCTGTCGCCGTGAACTGCTGTTGCTTCCCCAGGACAATCGATGGATTCGCAGGAGTCACGGCGATCGACTGCAACACTGCCGCCGTTACCGTCATCACTGTCGAGCCGGTGACGCCGCTCAGCGTCGCCGAAATGGAAGACGTGCCTGTCGCCAAAGCCGTGGCGAGCCCTGCTGCATTAATCGTTGCCACCGACGTCGTCGCGGATGCCCAAGTCACTGAGCTCGTCAAATTCTGTGTCGAGTTGTCGCTGAATGTTCCCGTCGCCGTGAATTGCTGCGTCTTGCCTTTGGGAACCGACGGGTTCGCCGGCGTCACCGCAATCGATTGCAGCGCTGCTGCCATTACCGTCAAAACCGTCGAGCCGGTGATGCCACTCTGCGTCGCCGAAATGTTCGACGTGCCTGTCGCGACACCCGTGGCGAGTCCGCCCGTTGTGATCGTTGCCACCGACGTCGTCGCCGAAGCCCACGTAACAGTGCTCGTCAGGTTCTGTGTCGTGCCGTCGCTGAACGTTCCCGTCGCCGTGAATTGCTGCGTCTTGCCCTTGGCAATCGACGGGTTCGCCGGCGTCACTGCGATGGACTGCAGTACTGCTGCCGTTGCCGTCAACACGGTTGAACCCTTAACGGTGCCCAGCGTAGCCGAAATGGATGACGTGCCTGTCGCTGCCACAGCCGTGGCGAGTCCGCCCGCCGTGATTGTTGCAACGGACGTCGTCGCCGATGCCCACGTCACTTGGTTCGTCAGGTTCTGCGTCGAGTTGTCGCTGTACGTGCCCGTGGCCGTGAATTGCTGCGTCTTGCCTTTGGCAACCGACGGATTTGCCGGCGTCACCGCGATGGAATTCAGCGTCGGCGCACTAACGCTGATCGTCGTGGTCAATGAGGCGCTGTTGTTGGCGAGGAGCGGGTCGGAGGGCGATGTTCCCGCTACGGTCGCGGTATTCGTCACAGCGGTCGTAGGATTGATAGTGAAGCCAAATGTTTCACTTGCTCCGCTTGCCATCGTGCCGATCGCGCATGAGATGGTCGTTCCGACTTCGAGCTGGATGATGCGCGTACATACCGCTGGACCCGTGATGAAGAGGGGGCTCAAGCCAGCCGGCACAGGGTCGGTCAGGGTCACGCCTAATGCGGTCAAGGGGCCATTGTTCGTGACCACTATCGAGTACACGAGGTTCCCGCCTGACGTGACGGTGGCGGGTCCGCTCATCGTAACGGATAAATCCGCTCCGCCGGACTGCGGTTGCCCGAGCACGGCAATCCCAAAAATCGTGTTGAAGGTCAAGGCCGAGCTGTTGAAACCCAGTCCGGTGTTGATCGTGTTGAGCAACGCCCCATCCGTGATCCGAATCTGGTACACCTTCCCGCTGAGGGCGTCCCCCGTCCAGAACGACGCACCGTCCGGATTCAGGTTCAACGCGTAGAAGAGGCCGCCTGCGGGGGGCGTGAGCGATGGTGACGCCAATACATTGCCGTTCGAATCGAGGTGCGCGATTTGGATTGTGTTCGCGACCAGGACGCTCTTGTCATTCAATTCGCGAATCGCGAATGATGGCCCCCCCGGCAGATTCGTTGCGAAATCCGGGTTTTGATGGTTGTTCGCAATATCGAAGTTCTTCACGGTTCCGGTTTGCGAAGACCCCGCGGTCTGCGTGCTGTAAAGAACTCTGCCTCCATCGTCTGTCAACTCAAGGTAGCCGATGCCGCCATTGTCGTAGGCTGGGAAAAAGGTGGATTTCACGGCACCCGCGCTGGATAAATCCAGCAGCGAGTTTTGCCCCGAACTCTGGCCGACGAAAACGTCGCCCGTCGGAGCGACAAGCACGCCTAGCGGGCCGCTATTATAACCGCTGCCGAACGCCGCCCCGCCGGCTGTGCCGCCCGTGAAAACTTCCACGGTGCCGCTGGCGGT
>JBAWGF010000335.1:0-8384 GCA_049592615.1 Candidatus Acidiferrales bacterium | reverse complement strand
GTTCACAGTTTTTTCGGCCATCGAAGCGGCAGTGGCCGGTGTGTCCTCGCGCCCCACCGCAACGAGAACCACCAGCCCCGCCCCAATCTCGCCGGTGACGCGCCCGTCCACTACCACGCGTGCCCGGCTCACACGCTGCACGACTGCACGCATGAAATCCTTCCCGTCCGCGCCGCCGGATTATTGGCCCGGTGAACCGCCTCCCGTTGCGGGAGGCTTGCGCGGAAGCAGGTCCGGCAACTGCGCCACGTTGTAAGCCCACGCGGCCATCACCTGCGCACCTTCCACCAAATCGGCTTCGTGCGCCTGGTCAAACGTGTCCGCCTGCGTGTGATGCGTCTGGAAATAAAATGCCGGCTCCTGCACGCAGTAAAATCCCGGCACGCCTGCTTCATCGAACGACGCATGATCGCTGCCGGTCATCCACCGCTCGCTCAGCTCGAGCAATCCAAGCGACCGCAGCGGCGCGACAACTCCTTCCATCACCTCGCGGTCCTGATAATTCCGCATCAGGCTGATGCTGACCACGCGGCCCGTGCCCGTGTCGTGAATGAGCGCGCCGGAAATTTTCGGCAGCTCATCCTTGTGCGTCCCGATGTAAGCGCGCGAGCCGTTCAGGCCCTGCTCTTCGCCCGAGAACAGTGCGAAGCGGATTGTGCGCTTCGGCTTCAATCCGAGCTTCTGAAGCGCGCGCGCCGCTTCGAGCACGACCATCGAACCCGTCCCGTTGTCCGTCGTCCCCGTGCCAAGATCCCACGAATCCAGATGCGCGCCGAGTACCACAATCTCGTCGGGCTTCTCGCTGCCGCGGATTTCCGCAACCGTGTTGTAAACCTCCACCGGCTTGTCGCTAAACGCGTTCGTCATTTCGAGCTCCACCTGAACCGGGCCGCGCTGCAACAATCGCCAGATCAAGCTGTAACTTTCCGACGCGATGAACGCGGCAGGAAACGGAGCAATGTTGTAGTTGCGTCCGCCCAATCCCGTCATGTTGATCATCCCATCGGGCTTGCCGGAATCGGCGAGCGCCGCTGCCACGCCTTCCGTCTTGAAAAACTCACCCCGTGCCTGTGCGAATCGAAATTGGCCCGGCCCGCCCGCAGCGGGTGGCGCTCCGGGGCGCCGCGGCGCAACCAGCAAAAACGATTCACCGTACGGAACGAGCAGCGGATTCGTCGCGGGCTGATCCTGCGGCGGCAGCGGCGCCGGCTCGCTCGTGATCACGATTGCGCCCTTCAATTTCCCGCGAAATGGTTCGAGTTCTTCCATGTTGCGCGCCTTGACGTACACGATCCGCCCGCGCAGCGCGCCGTTTGTTCCCGGCGCCCATCCATACGACGCAATGATAAGCGGATGCTCCGCAGGACTGATGATCCGTCCCCGCGCCGTACCGCGAACCCATGCATGTGTGATCGTCCACGACTCGAGGTGCGCATTGCCCAGACCGTATTCGCTGAATCTCTGGCGCGTCCAATCGTTCGCCTTCTTCAGATTTTCCGAGCCGGTCAGCCGCGCCCCGATCATGTCCGAAAGATATTCGAGGTTCGCCATGATCTCGTTGTGGTCGTGAACCTCCGCGAGAATTTTATCGTCGGCGGCTTGCATCTCCGGGTTCACTGGGGTCACCGAGGATTGCTGCGCGTGAAGCGCCGCAAGACCACCGGCAAAGCCAAAAATCATGACAAGAACAACAACAATCATGCGTTGAGATTTCATCGGAACTCATCCCTCCAGAAAAATTACGATTGGGCGGCAAAGACGCACGATTCTATGCGTCGAGCCGCGCGATTACAACCGGCGGCACATCCCCGGCTCTCTGGAACCCACCTCACAAATGCGCTTAAAGGGCGGGGTTTCAACCCCGCCGTACCGAAAGCCACAAGAAGCGGGCTTCAGCCCCCGAAGCCATGGTTCACCCGCCTCCGATTGGCATTTGTGAGATACCTTCTAGACGTGCGTCTTGCTCGATCCGTTTCGTCCCCGTTCGGTTGCGCCGCCTGTTCTCACAATCGTGAAAGTATGTTAGAAGGAAGGGCGATGCTTGCTCGAAGGCGGAGAATTTGAAGCTCGCCCTGATCGGAACGCACGGTGTCGGCAAGACCACGCTCGCCTATGAAATCTGCTCGCTCCTGAAAAAAGCGGATTACAACGTCGAACTTGTCACCGAAGTCGCGCGGCAATCGCCGTTCCCGGTCAACGCTGCGACCACGCTCGAAGGCCAGCTCTGGATTTTGCACGCGCAAATTGCCGCCGAGCTCGATGCGTCCCGCCGCGCGCCTCATGTGATCTGCGATCGCGCCGTCCTCGACAACTATTGCTACCTCATCAATAAATTCGGCCGCCAGCCGCAACTCGAAGCGTGGCTCGCCTGGTGGATGGACACGTATTCGGTCTTCGTCGGCGTCCCGCCGCTCGAATCCGAAATTCCATCCGATGGATTTCGCTCCGAAGACCGCGTATTTCAGGATCGCATCCACGAATTGTTGAAGCGCATGCTCGCGACTCCTCCGTTCAACCGGCTCACTGCTCCGGTGCTGTGGCTTGAAACACGCGACCGCCGCGTCTGGGCCGAGCGCATCTTTGCCGCCGCCACGCCTCTCCTCGAGCGTCCCGCTGTCGCGCAATCTCGCGACGCTGCGGCCAGCTAAGACCGTTTCGAAAAAATGAGCGAACCCGCCATCGCGCCCGCGCCCTCCAGTCGCTGGCTCAGCCGCGGCGTGCTCGGTATCGGTCTCGCCAGCCTGTTCTCCGATTGGGGTCACGAGGCCGCCACCGCGGTTCTTCCCGCATTTCTCGCGAGTCTCGGCGCTCCGGCGATTGCTTTGGGCATCATCGAAGGCGTCTCGGACGGTCTGTCGAGCTTCGCGAAACTGGCGGGCGGGTGGATTGCGGACCGTCCCACTCGGCGTAAGCCCACCGGCGTCGTCGGATACTTTGCCACCGCGCTTTCCACATTTGGATACTCTTTCGCCCAGACGTGGCCGGCGATTCTCGTTCTTCGCGCGCTCGGCTGGGTCGGCCGCGGCGGCCGTGGACCATCGCGAGACACGCTTCTCGCCGATTGTGTGACGCCGGGCCAGGCTGGCCGCGCCTTTGGGTTCGAGCGTGCAATGGACACGCTCGGCGCCGTCCTGGGGCCGCTCTCCGCAACAGCCCTCATCGGTGTGCTCGGCCTGCGCGGCCTCATGCGCTGGACACTCGTGCCCGGTATTGCCGCGGCACTTGCGTTCGCGTTTCTTGCGCCTGCGGGAAAAGAAGCAGCGGTGCGCCACACCCCGAGTTTTGCCGCGACGATCGCGCGGCTGCCCAAATCCTACTGGCGATTCCTTGCGGGAGTTTTTGCCCACGGGGTCGGAGACTTCGCGCCGACACTTCTGATTCTTCGTGCAACCCAGATGTTCACGCCTCGATACGGCATCGGGCGCGCTGCGGCAATTTCGGTGGGCCTCTACACGTTTTACAATTTCGTCAACGCGGCGGCTGCCTATCCGGCCGGAGCGCTCGGCGACCGCATCGGCAAGCGCGGGCTCCTCGCGTCGGGTTATTTGGTCAGTTGTATCGCATGTGTTGGATTTGTGTTCGCGCCACCCTCGATTCCGGCCCTCGCCGCTCTGTTCGCGCTTGCGGGAATTCACGCGGGAGTCCAGCAAGCGCTCGAGAAATCCCTCGCTGCTGAATTGTTGCCGGCCGAATTCCGCGGCTCAGGTTTCGGTGTCCTTGCAACGGCCAACGGAATCGGCGACCTCGTCTCGAGCGTGGTGGTCGGCGCGCTGTGGTCCGCTGTCAGCCCAGCCGCAGGATTCCTCTATGCGGGAATTTTCACGCTGTTTGGCGCGATTCTGATTTATCGTTCGCGCTGACGACCGTTGCGTTGAATGATCTCGCGCTTGCGGGTTCGCGGCGCGCGCTGGCACTGCGGGCAAAAATAACTGCTCCGCCCCGCAACGATCGCACGCCGAATCAACGTGCCGCAACGAACGCACTTTTTCCCCTCGCGCTGATACACGCGATGCCGCCGCTGAAATTCTCCCGGCTGCCCGTCGGAATCCACATAATCCGAAACGGACGAGCCGCGCATCCGAATCGCCTCCGTCAGCACATCTCGCACGGCGCGATACAACCGGCGCATTTCATCCTTCTTCAGGTGCGCGCCGATGCGCATCGGATGAATGCGCGCGCGCCACAGGCTTTCATCCGTATAAATGTTCCCCATTCCTCGCAGGACGTGTTGATCGAGCAGCAGCGCCTTGATTCGCGCGCGCCGCTCCGAAATCTTCGCGCGGAATTCCTCTTCGCTCGCTTCGAGCGGATCGCGGCCGAGCAAGCCAAGCGCGCTATCGCGGCTGCTCGCAGGCAGGATGGCGATGCGGCCAAACCGGCGAATATCCGTGTAGCGAATCTCGCGGCCGTTATCGAGAGCCAGAAATGCGTGCGTGTGAGGAGCGACTCGCGCCTCCGGCGCGCACGTCACGATCTGGCCGGTCATGCCAAGGTGAATGAGAAGTGAGTGCTCGTGCGCCGTGCCGTTCGCTGACTCCAGATCCAGGACGAGAAATTTTCCGTAGCGCTCCACGCCGGTGATCCGGCATCCGGGCAGAAGCTGTTCCACTGCGGCTGGATCATCGATGAAATCCGTCTTGCCGAGACGCACGGAAAGAATGCGCCTTCCGGGCAGAACGCTTCGCAGTCCGCGCGCGACGGTTTCGACTTCGGGCAGCTCCGGCATTTTCGTCAGCCGAGAAAGGTAGCACACACCCTCGCGCGGAAGCAGTATCTCGGCACTGTGGATGGCGTGGCGCTTTCCGGCAAGCGCGAAATACTTCAGCCCGCATCCCCGGCGCAGTCTTTCTCATGGTGATGGCGATCCTTCACTTTTTGCGGTTCTGCAGGCCGGCGATGAGGTCTGCCAATCCGACCGTTTTCAATACCCCGGGAGTTGCTTCTTCAATTGCGAGCGGCTCATGGCAGGTGGTGCAGTCTTGCGTGATGGTCATCTTCTGATCGGATGTGGAGTGCGAACCGTCATGGCAGCGGAAGCACCCGGGAAAGTCCGTATGCCCCAGATTATTGGGATACGTGCCCCAGGTGACCTTCAGATCGGGAAACACGTTCCGGTTGTAGATTGCCGCGATCTCAGCGCCGGCGTCGGAGATGTCCCGGGAGCGCTGAGATGAGATGGCCGGATAACTCTGCTGATAGAAACGAGTCAACGCTGCCAGAATCGCATGCGAGGCCTCCTCGTTGCTCGAATACTTCGCCTTAAGCAGCTCGATCGCTTTCTTCTTGATGAAGGGCAGCGTTGGAGAAATATGTCCCAGGCCCATGGCGCTGTCCACGGCGCGCTCCGGAAGCTCAAACGCGTGTGTCGGCCGGTTGTGGCAGTCGACACACTGCATTTGATAGCGGGGCAGACCCGCTACGGACTTCGCGGTCGGGCCATCCGCCAGAAACGTCCGTACCTCCCCTGTATTCCGATTTCGGTACTCCACCCAGGGAATCGTCTGGCGTTTGGTATCGGCGGCTGCGTAATGGATTTCAACTCCCGGAGCGAGATGTGCCCCGTGAATGCCGCCCAGATCTCCCCCGCCGGTCAGCATCATCAAGACCGTCTGCGTCTGGGTATTGGCCTCGTCGTCTTGGAAATGGAAAATCACCCGCAACTTCACGGCGTCGAACTTTTGCGGCCAATGGCATTGTTCGCAAGTGCCCCTGGTGGGCACCAAGCGGTTGCTTTCCATTGCCGATTCAATTGGATATCGCGCACGGTGAAAAACTGTGTCGATCAACTGGCGGGTTCCGGCCTCTTTGCTTTTCACCCATCCGGTCGCACCCGGGGAAACGTGACAATCCACACATAGGATGCGTGCGTGCGGCGAGTTCTCATGTGCGATGAATTCCGGTTTCATGACATGGCAGCTCTCGCCGCAGAACTGGGCCGTCTCCATATGCTGAACCGCGCGGTAAGTGCCCTGGGTTCCGATAATGATGTTCGCCGCCGAGGTGAGGCCGAAGAAAATCACAAGCTTCCGAATGTAGGCCTGCCGGGCTGGGCCCGCTAACAACTGTGTCTCGACGGGTTCGATGCGCCGCCGGGCAAGAAAAACTCCGAGGGCGATCAGTAGGAGGCCGAGGATGAAGATCACCGGAATAAAGATAAAGACGACGATACCGATGTACGGATTGCTGGTGTTCCCGCGAAGCTGAATGGGCAGAACGAATAGCCAGGAGAAGCCGGCTGTGGTGACCAGCGCAACGCCCATCATGCTGATCCAGTGGCTTGTCAGCAACACGAGGATGGGACGAATGGGACGTTTTGTATCGTCGTTCATGGTTCCGTCACATGCCGCGGGCATCTCCGTCAGGACTATGTCAAACGCTCAACACGGGACAGGGCGATTCGCGGACTAACGCGTAGGTAAGGTCCCGCATGCGCCCATGAATACCGGGTCGAAGACTCCTTCCGATCATCAGCACGTCTGCATCCGACCGCTGGGCCGCCTCAAGTAGCGCTTCTTTCACCGGGCCGAAGGCGATGCGAACCGCCGCCTCGGACCCCGCCGACTTCCGGAGCGCGTCCAGGCGCCGAAGAACTTCCTGCTTCTCCACGGGCTGTTCGTCCTCCGCGAGGTTCAAGCGATCGCTCAAGGCGGAATCGCTGTCTGGAATGGCGTGGATTAGCGTAAGCTTCGCTCGGGCCGCCGCTGCCGCTTGGCTGGCAAGGCGAAGCACGCGTTCCGAATCCGCGCTTAGGCCAATGGCGCACACCCATTCCCGGTGCTCTAGGAGCCTCGGCGCGATCGTTTCCGCGTGCTGGCTCGTCAGCACGGGGCAGTCTGCGTCGTTCAGCACTCTCGCGGTTGTCGAGCCCAGCAGCATTCGCCGAAACTGACCGGCGTGCGTGGGCATTACGATAAGATCGAACTCACCTTCCTTGGAGTAGTCAACGATCTGGTTCCCAGCATTGCCCGACAACAGCACCCTCGAACATTTTCCTGCCGGAATGTCAGACACCATGAAGGAATCTAGTTTGTTCCGGGCGCAAATGGTGTGCTCCTCGATTACCTCAGAGGGGGGCCGCACGATCAGTTCGAAGCCGCTGTGATCCATCGGCTCGAACACGTGAACGAGTGTGATCCGGGCGCCGATCAGGTATGCGGCCCTCTTCACGTAGGGCGCCATGGCTGTGCATGATGGCGAGAAGTCCACCGGGAAAAGAATTTTGTTGATCATTGACCTCCATGCAATCGCGTCATGCAAGCCCAGAGTCGGTGGCTGGGCCGCAAAGCCGGGCCCCGCCATCTCGCCACCCCCGGCCAGAATGGCCACGTCCATTCCTTGACCTCCGGCCGGGTTCGCGAAAGGATCGCCTATTTAGCCGGAATTTCCGATTTAGCCCTCTGGCGTACACACCGTACGCCTCTCCTGCCTTGGACACAACGAATTCGTCACCAGAGCAGGCCCCAGCGGGGTCGCGGGGTTCCGACGGCTCGTTTCTTGCCCGTCCGATGAGCCCCGCTTGCTGCCGCGTAATCGAGTTCTCAGACACCGCTCCGACCCTTCTCCCTCGACCCCAGATTTTGCAACCGCAATCGGAGTGCTACCCGCTCGGCACTGGCAGCGCCCAGATTCGCCGAAGCATCTGGCCAAACAGCCGCCGGTGCAGATGTCCCTCGGCCAGCAACAGCCAGTAGTAACGGGCATGCTTCATCAGTCGCCCGCCCGTCTTCACGAGCCGCTGCTGCAAGCTCGTCTGCGACCAGGCATCGATTCTCTTCGGCAGCACGAGGCGACGCCACAGGTTGCCCAGGTTGTACGCCAACAGACTCAATTGTAAGCGTGCTTCATTGGCCCGAAACCGGTGACATGATAGCCGGGTCCAATGCGTCGCCTGCTTGCCTTCCTTGATCCATTGCTCGGCCGTGCCCCCCTTAGCGTACAATGGCACATTGAACGTCGAACGTAATTGAACCTCTCGCACGGCGAGCCGCTAAAGTAGGCGTACTTCGTTAAGCGAGACGACTAAGGCAAAAGAGCGGCAAATACGGGCGCGTCCCGCGCCGCAATCTGGCAGTGACACAATGGCGCTTTCACCCGGCACTCGACTCGGCACCTTCGCGATTCTCTCACCGCTCGGAGTAGGCGGAATGGGAGAAGTCTATCGTGCAAAGGACACGCGCCTCGGGCGCGAGGTCGCCATCAAAGTTCTGCCCGATAGGCTCTCCTCTGACAAGGAACGCCTCATTCGCTTTGAGCAGGAGGCGCGTTCGGCATCTGCTCTCAACCACCCCAATATTGTTACGATCTACGAGCTCGGGCAGGCCGATTCCATTCACTTCATCGTCATGGAGTTGATTGCGGGGCAGACTCTGCGCCATCTTCTGGCT
>JBAWGF010000334.1:0-1851 GCA_049592615.1 Candidatus Acidiferrales bacterium | reverse complement strand
GCTCTCGAATGTTTATCTCGATCGCTTGCCCGAGGAATATCTCGAGACGTATCGTGAAAAAATCCACGCGCTCAGCGCCGGCGATGTTCTCGCCGCATCTCGCCGGTATTTCGATTCCGCGAACGCGCAAATCATTCTCGTCGGTGACCGCGAACAGATTGCTGCGCAGGCCGCGCTCTTCGGCGAAGTCACGGAATACGACGCGCAGGGGAAGAGCAAGTGACAGTTGGCGAGTAAGAAGTGACCACCAACGCTCGCGGAATTGAATGCGAAATGCTGCGCTCTGAAAATCGCGCAAACTATTTTCTGATCTGCGGTGCAACATTTTTGTTTCTCGCCTGCGCGCTTTCCATCGCGAGCGCGCAAAAAAAACCGCCGTCGAAGCCGATCGAATTAAACACCGCAACAATCGAACAACTGGAGCAACTGCCGGGAATTGGCCCGGGTACGGCGAAAGCGATTGTGCGGTTCCGCGAAAAGAGCGGGCCTTTCGAACGCGTGGAAGACTTGCTCGCCATCCGCGGCATTTCGAAAGCAAGACTGGAAAAGCTGCGCCCGTTCATAACTGTCAGTCCGCCTCCCAAGAAATCGCAATAATTCCACAAGGGCGGCAGACAACGCCGCAGAATTTCGCTCCTTGCGATTCCTTCGATTGAATTCTGATGTATATTCCTCCTTCGAGACTGGCGATTCCGCGGCGAAGGGAAAGCCATGACCAAACACGCAAACATCGAAACGCTTAAACGGGCTATCGGACGATTCAATTCACGCGACGTGGATGGCTATCTTGAAATGTACGACAAGTCCGTTGTGTTTCACGGTTTCCCGCGCCGCCTTAAGCCGGGAGTCGCGGGGATGAAGGACTACTACTCGCAAGTGATGCAGGCGTTCCCCGACATGCGTATCGCGACCGACGACGCAATTGCCGAAGGCGAAAAGGTCGCTCACCGATGCACGTTCTACGGAACACACCGAGGCGAATACTTGGGAGTCGCGCCCTCGATGAAGCTGGTCATTTCACCCGGCCTGGAAATGTATTTGTTCCGCGGTGGTTTGTGTGTTGAGACATGGCGCTCGATGGATAATCTGGGATTTGCCACGCAGATCGGGGCCGTGGCTTCGACGCGTCCGCATTCATAGAAAGCGCCGCCGATAAGGAGATCGAAATGCCGACACAGCGTTCTTCGTTTCCCAATGTGTTCGTAATCTTGATTGTGCTTCTCGCTGCTGTTGCAGGAATCGGCAGAGCCAATCCTTCACCAACAACTACTTCTCTCGCATCGGCGGCAGCGCCGGGCCCGTCCGGCTATCACTTGCTGAAGACGATTCCCGTCGGGGGCGAGGGCTTTTGGGATTACATAACATTTGATTCGCCGACGCGCCGGCTTTTCATCTCGCGAGCGACGAAGGTGATCGTACTCGATGTGGATTCGGGAAAGCCGGTCGGCGAAATCCCCAACACTGAAGGAGTGCACGGCATCGCGCTCGCACCCGATCTCGGCCGCGGCTTTACGTCGAACGGCCGCGCGGGGACCGTGACGATCTTCGACCTCAAGTCGCTGAACGTGATCGGCCAGGCGCAGGCGGGAACAAATCCGGATGCGATCATTTATGACCCTGCGTCCAAGCGCGTCTTCGCGTTTAATGGCCGCAGCCACGATGCGACTGCGATCGACGCTGCGACAGGAAATGTTGCGGGCACAATCGCGCTCGACGGCAAGCCCGAATTCGGCGCGGCGGACGGCGCGGGACACGTCTTCGTAAATATCGAGGACAAAAATGAAGAAGAGCAGATCGATTCAAAAAAATTGAGCGTCACGGCGAAATGGCCGCTCGCGCCCTGCGAAGAAC
>JBAWGF010000333.1:0-3121 GCA_049592615.1 Candidatus Acidiferrales bacterium | reverse complement strand
GGCGTCCCCGGTACTTTCCAGAATACGTGTGATTCAACCGCGGAGTTTATTCTCGCGCTTCCCCAGATGCGAACGAACGCCTGCGCGTTCGTCTTCCGAAAACTCCTCAGAAGCGCAGAACCATGCTTAGCAGTTTGCTGACTGCCCCGGCAGAGTTCTCAGTGTCAAATCTACTTCACAAACGTGAGTCCGTGTGGGACCAAAGATTGGAACACGTATGCGTACAGCATCACGATGATTCCCACAACGGCGCCGAGAGCGATCGAATGCCAGAACACGAACCGGAAGATGATCCCCTCGTTGCCGACCTGATTCGTCGCCGAAGTTGCGATGGTGATGGATTGCGCGTCCACCATCTTCCCCATCACGCCGCCGGCGCTGTTCGCCGCCGTCATCAGCACGGGATCAATTCCCAATTGCTGCGACGTGATTCGCTGCAAACTCCCGAACAGCGCGTTCGAAGAGGTATCGCTTCCCGTCAGCGCTACGCCGAGCCACCCGAGAAACGTCCCGAAGAACGGGTAAAACCAGCCGGTTCGAGTGAATGCGAGTCCTAAGACCGCATCAAGCCCCGAGTACCGAGTAACGAATCCCAGTCCTAACATGAACGAGATGGCGACCATCGCCAGCCGCATCCGCACCAATGTTCGCCAGAAGATTTTCAGCAGCCCGATCGGGCTCACGCCAAGCAGGGTGCCAGCGATGAGCGCAGCCACGAAGCAGCCGGTTCCCGTCGCGGAAAGCCAATTGAAATCATATCTTGCCGCTTCCGGGGTGGGCTTGCTCACGACTGGGGCCGCACGCGTGACAGCATTGTGCAGATACGGCCAATTCCAACCCGGCGGCCCGGGCCGAACTTTGCCGTCCGCTTGCACCACGCGAAACGACGGCGTAGTGGCCTTGTTCATAGCCAGCTTGATCGAAGGCCAGCCCCAGGCAAGCACGACCACAGAAAGTATGGCAAACGGCATCCAGGCCTTAAGGACCTGGCCGGTCGTGTGCTTGTGCGGCGGAACGAATCCATCCACCTCTTTCGGGCTCCACTTTCCACCCCAGACATCGTCGAGATTCTTGGGGCCGCCTACGGGAGCCGCAGCTGCGTCGTCATAGTCGAAGCGCCAGATCCTCTTAGGCTTCCAGAAGTGCAGGAAAAGGACGGTGGCGACAATCGAGACAACGGCGCCCGCGATATCGACCAGGTTGCTGTCCACGTGGTTGGACCAAAAGAACTGCGTCAGCGCAAATGAGAATCCGACGACCAGGATCGCCGGAAGCACTTCGAAGGTCTCGGACCAGCCCACCATCACGCGCACGAGCCAGAAAGGAACAATCACCGCCGTGAACGGCAGGATGCGCCCGATCATTGCGTTGATGTCCGATTCCGGCAGCCCGCATACGGCAGCCAGCGTGTGAACCGGGGTCCCGATTGCGCCCCAGGCGACCGGCGCCGTGTTTGCAATCAAGTTCAGCGCTGCCGCGTGAAATGGACGGAAGCCGAGCCCGATCATGAATGCGCCGGCGATCGCGACGGGCGCGCCGAATCCTGCGGCGCCTTCGATGAAAGCCCCGAAGCAAAACGCCACGAGCAAGACCTGCAATCGGCGGTCGGGCGTAATGTTCGCGATCGATTCCTTCATAATTTCGAACTGGCCTGTCGCTACCGATATGTCGTAGAGGTACACAGCCGCAAGCACAATCCACGCGATCTTCAGGATTCCGAAGGCCACTCCGTACCCGAAGCTCGAAACAGCCAGAATCAGCGGCATTTTGAATACAAGGATCCCGACGAGGACAGCCGTTGATGCACCGGCAATCGCGCACCAGTGCGGCCTCACCTTCAATCCGGCCAGCAGGCCGAACAACACGACAATAGGCAGCGCCGCAACCAGCGTGGACAACCACCAGATGTTAAGCGGGTCATATACCTGAGTCCAGGTCATACAACTCTCCTTTCGGTGATCCAGCCACCAAACGCAGTGGTTTGTTGCTCTTCAGTCAGGGTCGAATTCGCCATTGAGGATCATCGCCTCGCTGATTCCTCGTGCCTGGCGAAATGTATCAGGGGTACCGAGATCCTTCATCTTGGGTAACTCACGCACGATTCTGTCGAGCTCTTCGCCGAGAAACCGGGTGACGAGCGCCGACGTGTGAATCACAGCCGTGTCTTGTTCATCCACGATCTTGATCGCCTCGCGATGCTTCATTCGTTGCGCGATCATCAGCCGATAAATTCTGTCCGTGGCGAAGTCCTCCGCATATCCGTAGATGCAGCGGGGTCACAAAACCAAACAGCCCCTGAGACAAATCGCGAGTTGGATTGAAACCAGGAGGGGCTGAGTTCATGGATGAGGACATTTCTATGATTTCGCCTGTGGTGCCTGAGCTGGAGGTGTCGTACGAATAGAGGAATCAGCCCCAGGGCACTCTATGCGCCGCTCGTATAGCCTTGCCCGGTTGGTTTGTCAAGAGGTAAGGATTGTGGATTATTGCAGCGCGCGAAAACTCCAAAAACGAAATTGAACGGATTCGGGGCTGGTGGGGAAACAAACCGCGAGGGATTGTTGGAGGCGCGGGTGGGAATCGAACCCACGTATAAAGGTTTTGCAGACCTCTCCCTTACCACTTGGGTACCGCGCCCCGAAACCTCAGTATAGCGAAACTCGGCCGTGGATTCAGCCCGGAATTGACCAAGGCGGACTCGATCCGAAATGACGAAGCCCATTTCAGCCATTCCTACCGGATGTGCAGCTCGAACGGCATGCAGGCCTGCACCGGCTCCATCACGCCGACAATCCGCCGCAGGATTGCATCGAGCGAGGGCGACACTCTGACCTGATCCCTTTCCCGCTCGAGCAACTGCTGGAAAAATGTTTTTTCTTCCGGCAGGCGCACGATGTGGACCGAGTGATTCGCTGGGATGTGTGCGAGCCGCTTGGCCACATCGATCGCACTGTCCAGCCCGCCCAGCTCGTCCACGAGTCCCAGTTCCTTCGCCTGTGCGCCGGACCAAACGCGGCCCTTGCCGATTTTATCCACCGCCGCGACGGTCATGTTGCGCCCCGCAGCGACTCCTTTCGTGAAGTTCGCATACGTCTCGGCGAGCGATTTCTGAATGTAGGCG
>JBAWGF010000332.1:0-2171 GCA_049592615.1 Candidatus Acidiferrales bacterium | reverse complement strand
TTGTAGAAGTGAACTGCGCGGCCATTCCGGAGGAATTAATCGAATCGGAGCTCTTCGGGCATCACAAGGGAAGCTTCACGGGCGCGAGCGAAGACAAGGTCGGGAAATTTCAAAAGGCCGACGGCGGGACATTGTTTCTCGATGAAGTGGGCGACATGAGTTTGAAGACGCAATCGAAAGTGCTGCGCGTGCTGGAGGAGCAGCGAGTGGAACCGCTGGGATCGAATCAGCCGGTGACTGTGGACGTGCGCGTGATTGCGGCGACAAATAAAAAGCTCGAAGAGGAAATCGGACGAAATGCGTTTCGCGAAGATTTATTTTACCGACTCAACGTGATTCCCTTTTACGTTCCGCCCCTGCGCGAGCGAACGGAGGACATCCCGATTCTCGCGCGACATTTTCTCGCGGAATTCTGCGAGGCTTACGGGAAGAAGGCGAAGGATTTTTCGCCGACGGCGATGGAAGTGCTGCTCGCATACCCGTGGCCGGGAAACGTGCGCGAGCTGAAGAATCTGGTGGAGCGGCTGGTGATCATGTGCCCCTCGCCGCGAATCGAGCCGCACCATCTTCCTCCCGAGCTTTTTCGCGGCGCGTCGAAGAGCCCGCAGAAACCCTATGAGAGCTTGCAAGAGGCGCGATCGGCCTACGAGCGCGAATTCGTGCTGCGGAAGCTCGAAGAGAATCGTTGGAACATGACGAAGGCGGCGGCGGCACTTGGACTGGAACGCAGCCACTTGTATCGCAAGATGCGATCGCTCGGGATCGCGCCGACGCGGGCGTAGTCTATTTCTGATATTCGCTAAGCTGCTCGAGCTGATGATGCCAATCAAGCTGCCGAACCATCAGTGGATTCTCGCGCCAGTTGGGCATGACATTCACGGATAATTCCAGAAAGATGTGCGTGCCGAGAATTTTCTCGAGCTCCTTGCGCGCTTCGGTTCCGATTTTTTTGACTGTGGCGGCGCCCTTGCCGATGAGAATTCCCTTCTGGCCCTCCCGCTCGACGTAGATCGTGGCGCGAATCCGCAAGAGGTCCTTGCCTTCTTCGAAATTGTCGATCAGAACGGCCAACGCATGCGGCACTTCCTCGCGCGTCGCGAGAATCGCTTTTTCGCGCACGATCTCCGCCGCGAGAAAGCGCTCCGGCTGATCGGTGAACTGGTCCGCCGGAAAATACGGCGGCGCTTCGGGAAGGCGCGTCAGCCAGGAATTCACAAGATCGAGGCAACCTTCGCCGGTGAGCGCCGAGATGGGTAAGACCTCGGCAAATTCGAATTCATTGTTGTACCTCTCGATGAGAGGGAGCAATTGTGGTTTGTGGACGCGATCGACTTTATTGAGCAGAAGGAATACCGGGCCGCGGAATCGTTGCACCCACTCGATGGAGAAGCGGTCGCCGGCCCCGAAGTCCACGGATGCATCCACGATGAGCGAAAGGATGTCGATGCCGTCGAGCGAGTGCTTCAATTCGTCCATCATCATGCGGCTCAAAACGCTGCCGGGCCTGTGGATCCCGGGCGTGTCCACGAGGACGATTTGCGCGTCGTCGCGATTCAGGATGCCCTGGATCCGGTTCCGCGTGGTTTGCGGCTTGGGCGAGACGATGGCGACCTTGCGGCCGACGAGCGTATTGACGAGCGTGGATTTTCCTGCGTTAGGGCGGCCGACAATGGCGACGAATCCGGACTTGAATGGCATTGCACTAATGATTGTACGCCAGCGGGCGCAGTGAAGAGCAATGCTCTTACCGGCACCGCCGATTCACTGGGAATCGGCTGCCGGCGCCTCAATGAGATGTAGCTCGAGCGATTTCTTCTCGCTCTCACCGATATTGAAAGCCTGAGCTTTTTGCTGAAAGGGTTTCAGGAATTCGGGATCCTCGTACGCACCGTCCGGATCGCGGTCCCAGGCGAACGCTTTGTATTTTCTTGGGACAACGGCACTGATGGTGAAGCGGCCATATTGATCGGTTGTTGCGGTGAAGTAAGAAGCAGGCGTTCGGCGCACGAGCGAATCGGGAATCAACACAACGAAGCTGCCGGGCGCGGGCAAACCATCGTCTTTGGTGACCACTCCATCCACACTGCCAGGATGGGAACTGAAGACAAGGTCGATCGACGAAGGACCTGAACCGGAACTTACCTGAACTCCGTTTTCAAGGAGATCCACTC
>JBAWGF010000331.1:0-8192 GCA_049592615.1 Candidatus Acidiferrales bacterium | reverse complement strand
GCCGCGCACCCTCCGAAGATCGCGCAGTTCCGCATCGAAATGCGCGCGACAACCCGATGGCTCGCCGCACGAATGCCGCAATGGGTGGCTCCGCGCGCGGAATCGCTCGTTGCAGCGCCCGTTCGCGCCGGGTTGCGATTGTGGGAAATCGTGCTGCTCTCCGTGATCATTCAATGGGGAATGGTGCCGCTGCTGGCGCTCGATTTTCATCGCGTGAGCCTCGCGGGGCCGCTCAGCAACATCCCCGCGGTGATTTTGACGGGGCTCATCGTGCCGTTGGGATTCCTCACGCTGGCCGCGTCGTTTGTGTGGCGTCCGCTTGCAATTGTAATGGCGAAGGCGCTCGGCGCATGCGCGGGGTGGCTGCTTGCGACGGTGGGATGGTTCAGCCGCGTGCCGCGAGTCTCGTATCGCATACCGGGACCCCCGCTGTGGGTGATGATCGCTTTCTTCGCCGCGCTCGCGTGCGTGGCGGCAGCGGCGAGAGCGGCGGCATCACGGCGTGCGAACCGGATTGCGCGGCGCGGATTGCCGCCGCCGATACGCGCGGCCGAATGGATTTCCGCGGCGGCGCTCGCGGGGTTCACGCTGGTGGTGGCCGCGTATCCGTTCGCGCCAAGTCTCGAGCGAGGCAAGCTCGAAGTGAGCGTGCTGGACGTGGGACAAGGCGATTCGATTTTCGTGGCGTTTCCCGATGGACGAACGATGCTGATTGACGGCGGCGGACAGGGAAGTTACGAGGGAGTCGGCGGATATCGCACCGGAGTGGACATCGGCGAGCAGGTGGTGTCGCCCTATTTGTGGTCGCGCGGATTGAAGCGGCTCGACGTCGTCGCGCTGACGCATGCACATCACGATCATCTCGAGGGCCTGCGCGCCGTGCTCGAAAATTTTCACGTGAACGAACTTTGGATCGGACGCGATGAGCGGACGGCGTCGTTCGAGAACCTGTTGCGCGAGGCGCGGCAAAACGGTGTCGCGATCGCGCACGAAATGCGCGGAGCGGAATTCACATGGGCCGGCGTAAAGGGCGAGGTGCTCTGGCCCGCGGATGCAACTCCCGCGCGCGAGGCCTCGAATGATGATTCGCTCGTGCTGCGGCTTGCGGACGGGCGCGTGCGATTCCTGCTGCCGGGCGATATTCAGGGGCACGTGGAACAAGCGCTTGCGGCGGACCATGCACCGGTCGAGGCAGACTTTCTAAAGGTGCCGCATCATGGGAGCAAAACATCGTCAACGGATCTGTTTCTCGCAGCGGTCGGACCGCGCGTTGCCGTGATTTCGGCGGGCGCAGCGAATCCCTTCGGGCATCCGGCGGAAATCGTGGTCGAACGGTACGAACGCGCGGGCGTGCGCTTGTTGCGAACGGATCGGGACGGCGCGGTGACGGCGCTTACCGACGGCCGCGAGATGACAGTTCACACGTATGCAGAGAAAATGCCCAAATGATTTGAATCCCCGCAGTGACAATCAAGCAGAGCTTTCATCAGGCTCGGCGGCAGCGCCACTTCGGTTGATGTGCGCCTCAATAAGGCTCCGAGCCGCGTCCGCCTGCGATTCGAGGACACACACGTCGAGCTGGTAACGGCCGAACGGCGTGCCGGGAAAAAGGAACGGGTACTCCGGACTTGGCTCGGGCGATTTGATTCCCTCGGATTCGAGAAGCGAGCGGATGACCATCGCTTCAGCGTACGTGTCCGCTGCGTGGACGACGACGAGAGGCTCGCTGGTGGGTTTATCGCTCACGGGACATTGGCCGCGAGTACTATTGCGCGCTGCAAAACCGAAGTCCATACTGATTTGAGTAACGCCCACGGACTGATGGACGAAAACGGCAAAACGGTTTGCCCCACCCAAGCAGATATCGACGATGAGAGCCGTCTCATTCGCCGCCTGCGCATCCTGGTTAGTCTGACGATTGAGTCAATTGCGGCGGGCGATCTTTCCCCCGAAGAAGCGGCGGGAATGGTCGCGGCGACGCGGCGCATCGCGCTCGAAATGTTTCCCGGCAAAGAGAGCGCGTTCGATTTAATCTACCGCCCGAAATTTCAGCGCGTTATGCACCAGGTTTACCGCCTGCAGTAGTCGCGTGTTTCTAATTTCAAAACCATCTGAAAGATTCCCCGCTTGAGTGCGCCGCAGGATTTGGCGGCATGTGCTCTTCGAGATAGCGCGCGAGCAGCGAGTAAAGGTGGTAGTGCGTCCCCGGCCCTTCGGCGAGCGAATGCGTGCGGCCGGGATATTCCATGAAGTCGAATGGCTTTCCCAGCTCGACGAGCCTGTTGATGAGCAGCTCGGTGCCCTGAAAATGGACGTTGTCGTCGTCCGGGCTGTGGACAATCAACAAGTTTCCGCGAAGCCCTTCGGCGAAATTAATCGCCGAACCCGACTGATAACCGCTCGCGTTTTCTTTCGGCAATCCCATGTACCGCTCCTGGTAAATCGTGTCGTAGAGACGCTGGTCGGCCACGGGAGCGACGCTCATGCCGACCTTGTAAAGATCGGGCGAGCGGAACATCAGGTTCAGCGTATTCGATCCGCCGCCGCTCCAGCCCCACACCGCAACACGAGAAGAATCCAAATATGAATAAGTGCGTTCGAGCGCCCGCAGAGCCGCCGCCTGTTCTTTTGACGACAGCACGCCGACCGAGCCGTAAATGATTTTTCTCCACGCGCGGCCGCGGGGCGCGGGAGTCCCGCGATTGTCGACGCTCAGGATGATGTAGCCTTCCTTCGCGAGGTAGCGATGGAAGAATCCGCGCTCGCCATTCCAACGATCGGCCACCGTTTGCGAAGCGGGCTCGCCGTAAATAAAAACGAGGACCGGATATTTTTTCGTGGGATCGAAATCAGCCGGCTTGATCATGCATGCATCGAGGATGACGCCTTCGCCGATATCCACTTTCAGAAATTCGGTAGGGCTCGGAAATAGTTCCTTCATTTTCGCGGACAACGCCGCATTGTCGCGAAGTGTCCGTTCGACGTGCTGATCGGAAAAGCGTATGAGTTCGACGACCGGCGGAGTGTCCGCGGTCGAAGAAGTGTGAAACGCCCAATGAAAGTCGGGAGAGATATCGTAGCTATTTGTGCCGTCGCTCGATGCCGGTGTGACGCGTTCCGCGGCGCCCGAGCCATCGAGTTTGCTCCGATAAAGATACCGCTGCGCCGGATTTTCCGGCGAGGCGATGAAATAAATCCACTGCTCCTGCGGATCGACGCGCAAGCCCGAGATTGCGTCGAGCGCGCCCGGCGTAACGAGCTGCGTTTTCTTGCCGTCGCGTGAAATCAGATACACGTGCCGCCAGCCGTCCGCCTCGTTCACCCACAGAAAATCCTTGCCGCCATGCAGCCACTCGAGCTCGTCCACCACGTCCACCCACGCGGCGTCGTGCTCGCTGTGAACAAGCGTCGCGATGCCCGTTGTGGCGTCGGCGAGCATGACGTCGTTCGTATTCTGGCGGCGATTCAAATGCTGAATCACAAGCGAATCGGAATTTCCGGCCCAGTCCATTCGCGCGATGTAACTTTTGTCTGGATCGCCCGTCACCTGCATCCATTGCGTTTCGCCGCCCGTGGACGGAATGACGCCGATTTTCACAGTTGAATTCGCATATCCCGGCTCGGGATAAGGGATGTCTCTCACGAGTGGATACACACCGTCCTGCGGATACGGAACGTGAGTGACGACTTCGTATGGCGCACCGGTGTTGTAGATGAGCGCGAAAGTGTGGACCGTGCTGGTGTTGAATTGCCAGTACGCGATGCGCTTTCCGTTCGGGCTCCAGCGAAACGCGCTGTGGATTCCGAGTTCCTCTTCGTACACCCAATCGGATGTTCCGTTGATGATGGTTTCCGAACCGTCGTGCGTGAGCTGCGTGATTGCTCCGCTGGTCGTGTCCTGAACGAAGAGGTTGTTCAGATGAACGTAGGCAACTTTCGATCCGTCCGGAGAAAATTTCGCGAACATCAGCGTGGCGGGCGCCGCGTTGCCGCCGAGCCGGCGCAGATTTTTGGTTCCAGGCTCGTAGAGCCAGTAGTCGCCGCGAGTGTTCAGCCGCCAAACGCGTTGCGAATTCGTGTAAACGAGGAGGCGGCTCAAATCCGCGGACCATTCGTAGCTTTCGATTCGGAGCGGATCCTTTGCGCCGGGCGGGATCAGGTCGGAAGCCGCGACGAGGACTTCCCTTTTCCCGGTCGCCGTTTCGTAGCGGACCAGATCGCGCGCTCCCTTGGCGGCCGGGGATGGTTCGACCGTCGTATAAAATTCCCCGCCATTCAACCAGCGAGCCGGGCCAAAAGGCTTTGCGGAAAATTCATCGGTGAGGAAGACACGGCGCAGGAAGTCGTCTTTCGCGGATGGCTGTTGCGACCTCGCGGGAACGGCAAAAAACGCAATGGCGATCAGACAGGTCAGAACGGCGGCTGTTGCGGAAAGCTTGTTTCGCATGAGTGCACCCTCAGCGGAGACTTTTGATTTGAGATGAGAAGCGGTCGGCATTGTATATCTTTTTGTTTTAGTTCTAATCACGGTAGCTCAGGCCTTCCGGCATCCAGGCGATTCAGCGAGGCAGCCATCCAAACCACTGCGGGAACCACAATGGTAACCGCATCCGCAACCACACCAATCCCAACGCGACGATCGTTCCAATCAGCGCCTGGTATTCGCGATTGCGGCGGTACTGCGCCCAGGAAAATTCTTTCATGGCGGGCGCCGCCTGATTTGATTCCGAAGCCGACGCGAACATGCTCGGAAAGAAAAATGGGACGCGCGCAGCGTAGGCTTCGAAGACTTTTCCGTAAAGGACGCGGAGCTCCTCTTCTTCGTTGCGCATCACCGCGTAATAGAAAACCGAGAAGTACACGCCGACGAGAGCGCCCGCAATCCAGGAATGCCCTGCGATGACGAATCCCGCCGCCAGAATTGCGCTGCCGAGATAGAGCGGGTTGCGAGTGCGCGCGTAAGGGCCTGAAATCGCGAGTTCCGCGCTCTTGCGCAAATAGCCGGCCGCCGTGGCGCGGACTAATAGGCCAAACGCCGCGACAACTCCGCCGATCATGATCCACCGAAGCCCCGGCGTGGCCAGCAGCCAATAAATCACGGCCAGTGGATAGCCGACGCGCACGCGCCAGCGCATCCAGAATTTCCTTTGTGCTGGTTTCGCGGTCATGTGCGATGCCTCAAGCGGCGCTCGACGGCGTCCACAACCTGATCCACGGTGATCGAAAGCATGGCAAGCGAGTAGGACGCCCCGCGGCGATAGGTCGTTTCGCTCGCGCGCGGATTTCGCACGACAACATCCTCCGACGAGTACGGGCCATTGCGCGCCGGGTCCGTGGGACCGAAGAGGCCGACCACAGGCGCGCCGAGCGCCGAGGCTAGATGGAGCGGCCCTGTGTCCGCCGAAACGACAAATTTCGCGCGACGAAGCAGCGCCATGAGCGGGCCCAAGTCAAGAGGAAGCGCGATGGGAGGCGGATTCCCTGCCGCTCCAATCACCTGCCGCGCCAGATCGTCTTCGCCCGGACCGAACGTGACAATTCCCTGCCAGGAGTAGCGGTCCGCGAGCTTTCGATGGAGTTCGCCATATCGTTCGGCAGGCCAGCACTTCGAGCGCCAGCCGCCACCGGGATTGAGGACGAAAAATTCCTTGACGCTGTGGGAAGCAAATTCACGCGTGACGTGATCCTCATCCTCGAGGTGAATCGCGAGCGGAAAGCGCGGCGGAGTCCTCCGAGCGCCGGCAGCTTCGACAAGCGTGAGATTGTGATCCACTTTGTGCGGGCCGCGCGGATTCAAACGGTCGGTGTAAGCGAGCGCCGCGAGTCCTTCGCGCGCGTAACTCGACTGAAAACCGATGCGGCGCGGCGCTCCGGAAGCGAACGCAAGAAACGCCGATTTGTAGAGCGCTTGAAAATCAATCGCGCAGGTGTAGTTCGCCGCGCGGAGTTTCCGGATCGTCGCGCGGACGCCCCCGACAGCGGCGCGATCGAGGACGATCACTTCGTTCAAGTCGCGGTTCCCTTCGAGCAATCGGCTCCAGCGCGATTCGATGACCCAGTCAATCGCTGATGCGGGAAACGTGTCGCGGAGCGCCGCCGCAGCCGGGAGCGTATGGATGATGTCGCCGAGCGAGCCGAGCCGGACAAGCAGAAAGCGCGGATCAGCCATTGCTCTCCTGGCGCAAGCGCGCGAGGAGGTCGCGCGTGGAATGCTGCTTGGGATCGCCGACAATGGCGACGCGGATGCCGAGCAGCGCGGCGAGTTCGCGCTCGGGAACTGTTTCGGGCGTGTAGTCGGTTCCCTTCGCATGAACGTCGGGCTGAAATTCGCGGAGGAGCGCGTTCACGTCGAGCTCGTCGAAGATGACGACGAAATTCACCGCTTCGAGCGCGGCGACCAGCGCGGCGCGGGCGCGTTCGGTGAGAATCGGGCGGCCCTCACCCTTGAGCTTTCTCGTGCTCGCATCGGAATTGATGCCGACGATGAGGAGATCGCCTTCGGCGCGAGCGGCCTGGAGATACCGGACGTGGCCGGCGTGAAGCAAATCGAAAACGCCGTTGGCAAAAACGATTTTGCGGCCGGCGCGGCGATGCTCGTCGAGCACGCCGTGGAGGCCATCACGGGAGAGGATTTTTTCGCGAGTGTCCATGCGCTCTCTAGCGCGGCGTGGTGGCTTCGCGGCGCAATGCAGCCTCCAGCTCCTTGCGCGTGACGGTCGCGGTGCGGCGCTTCATCACGACGATGCCGCCGGCGTAATTCGCAAGATGAGCGGCTTCGAGATTTGAAGCGCCCACGGCAAGCGCGAGCGTGAAAACGGCGATCACCGTGTCGCCCGCGCCCGTCACGTCCACTGGAGCGTCCGAGCCGAAAATCGGGATGTGGTGCGGAGGGCGCTCGCGTTCGAATACGGCCATGCCGTCTTTGCCGCGTGTCACGATGAGAGCTTGCAAGCCGAGATCGCGCAACGCGCGCTGGCCGAGTTCGTCAAGCTTCTGCGTGTCGGTGCCGACGCGCGCCTGATACGCCGCCTCCAGCTCGGGCTCATTGGGCGTCGCGGCCGTGACGCGCGCGTCGCGAAAATCGAGCAGGCGATAGCGCGAGTCGAGTGTCAGCAATTTCGCGGCGAGTTTTCGAACCAGCGCGGGCGTGACGGCGCCGAGACCGTAATCGGAGACCAGAACGGCTCCGGCGCGATTCGCGAACTGGCGAGCCTTGCGTTCGATTGCGTCGAGCGCGCGTTCGGGGAGCCGCGCGTGCGGCTCGCGGTCCACGCGAAGAACCTGTTGCTCGGTCGTGTGCGTCCAGCCGGCGAGGTAGCGCGTCTTGGTGGTCGTGGTCCACTCGGGCGACACCACGACTCCGGAAACATCCACGCGCTTGCGGCGAAAGTGATCGAGGAGCGTGCGGCCGCCTTCGTCGTCGCCCACCACGCCAACCGGAAGGACGCGCGCGCCGAGGTCGGCGAGATTGTTCACCGAATTCGCCGCGCCGCCGGGATACGTCTCCGTGCGGCGATGGCGGAGGATGAGCACGGGAGCTTCGCGCGAGACGCGGGAAATTTCGCCGGAAACAAATTCGTCGAGGACGAAATCGCCCAGGACGCAGATCGTCTGTCGCGAAAACGCGGAGACGATATCGAGAAGGCGCGTAAGATCGATGCTCGCGTCGGTTGCGTGACGCAGGGCGTCGGCCGGCTGCTTCCCTCTTTTGCGGGCGGGGCTCAATGCATCTCCGGGTAAATGCGGCGTGAGATCGCCGCGCCGAAAAGTATCACAGCGGCGTCAAGCGCAGCAATCCGGCGATCGGCCGCGCAGGGTAAATCGGGCACGTGCAATTCATCGCGCAGCCGCCGCGCGCGATTCGGCCTTGGTCAGGATGGCTCGCCAGAATTCGTCTTCGCGCTCGACGCGCATCGAGATGCGGCAAACAAAAAGATCGCACTTCCGCCAGCGCACTCGGGAGAGATTGAAAAGATCCTTTTCCGTGCATACGAGGCTCGCGGCGCCGGCCGCGTGCGCGGCGGATTCGAGTTCGTCCACATCGCGCTGCGAATAGCGATGATGGTCCGGGAAAAATTTATGGCCGGCAATCTGAAATCCCCAGTCGCGCAGGTCGGCGACAAATGACGACGGATTGCCGATGCCGCAAAAAGCGAAGAGTTTCCGGTGGCGTGCTTCCTCGTCGCCGAGCC
>JBAWGF010000330.1:0-32300 GCA_049592615.1 Candidatus Acidiferrales bacterium | reverse complement strand
CGCAACATGCCGAGCCAAACATCCACGTCGCGTGCGGGCAGATTGAGCCGGCGAATCACGCGGCGCAATCTTTCTTCCGAGTCAGCCACGCGCCGGCGGTCGAGAAAGCCGCTCGCTTGCAGCACTTCAATTAAATTGGCGGTGATTCGCTCCATCTCGCCTGCTTTCGCGAGCGGCAGTTTCTCGGGTTGGCGCTTGGCCTTTGGTTCACGGATGAGTTCATAGAGACAGACGGCGACGGCCTGCCCGAGATTCATCGAGATATTTTCTTCGCGCGTGGGGATGCGCATCAGCCAATGGCAATGGCTGAGGTCTTCGTTCGAAAGGCCGAACTTTTCGGAGCCGAAAAGAAGAGCAACGCTGCTGGATGAAATTCGCCGACGGATGAGCCGAGCGCCTTCCTCCAGGCGCCGGACCGGGTGTTGCAAGATGCGGTGGCGCACGGCGGTTGTCCCAACCACGAGAGTGCAGTCAGCCACAGCATCGCTGACCGTCTTGTATTCCTCAGCGCTCTTAAGCAGGTCTGCGGCGCCGACAGCGGAACGCGCCTCGCGGAATGCCGCTTCGTACTGATTCACCACGCGCAGGCGGCGAAAACCAAAATTGCTCATGGCGCGAGCGGCCGCGCCGATATTCAAAGGATTGCGCGAGGCCACGAGGACAACACGCAACCGGCCGAGTTGGGCACCAGAGAGCAAGAATCCGTATTCTATGACAGGCGAGGGAATCCGCGCCCAGTCCCTTTGACTATTTGAATGAATGCTCCGAGCGTCACCCGGCCGTGCGGTCTTTTTATACTCGTTTGGGCCGGAGTCGAATTATCCGCGGCTAAGGTGCCGGTCGATCGACAATCCACCAGCGCCAACCACGAGCAAAAACAACAACCCGAAGAGCATGGCGAAGTCCGTGCGTGCATCATGTGCCGTGGCCCAAAATCCTATTTTTGAAAGTTCGGCCAGCTTGGTCGCAGCGATAGCAACACTTATGTCGATCAGCAGAGGGATGGCGGCGAGCCGCGTCAGAAGTCCGAGAATGATCAAAGCGCCGCAGACAATCTCAACGACACCGACAAAAGGCGCGAAGAAGTGTGGCGCCGGAATGCCGATCTTCGCGAAACGCCCGACGCCCAATCCCACCGGGAAGAGAAACTTCTGAATACCTTCCGAGAGAAAGATCGCTCCTACAGCGAATCGGACGAGGATTGTGGCGCGTGACGCGCTCGCTTCAAACAGAAGCTTTTTCAATGTCATCTCCCGCATGCTCCGTCAAGAATCAAAGTTAACACGAACACGCCGCCAGACCACACCGTGCCCGACTTTTCCTCCAGAAGCTGAATTGCCCGGCTTGGCGCATGAGCGTATAATTTTTTGTTTACGCACATGCCGACGAACCGCTCTGAGAAGGCTGGTCCCGCGATTGCCCTTCCGTCTCGCGTGGCGGCCAAATCGCCCATCCCCGCGGACATCGAGGAGATGCGTGTACGCGGTGCTCGCGTCCACAATCTGAAGAACCTCGACTTCACGATTCCGCACAATGCGATCACAGTCGTGACGGGCGTTTCAGGCTCCGGAAAATCGAGCCTGGCGTTTGACACGATCTACGCCGAGGGCCAAAGGCGCTACATCGAATCGCTTTCTGCTTACGCGCGGCAATTCTTGGAGCGGATCGAGAAACCTGACGTTGACGAGATTACCGGCATCGCCCCCGCCATTTCGATTCGGCAGAAGAATTCGACTCGCAACCCGCGTTCCACGGTGGCGACGGCGACGGAGATTTACGATTATCTGCGATTGCTCTACGCGCGCGTGGGCCACACGATTTGTTTGCGGTGCGGCGAAGAAGTTCGCAAGGACACGCTCGACGAAATCGCGGCGCGCGTGATGGCGCTGCCCGCGGGGCGGAGATTCTACGTCTTGTATGAATTGAAATTCGCGCCCGAGCCTGCCCCGAACGCGCCTCGGGCTCGCAAGCCTGCGCGGCCGACGCCGGAAATCGTGCGTCAGGCGCTCGTCAGCCTGCGAAAGCGCGGTTTCAACCGCCTCTATCAGGCTGGACGAGTTTTCGAATTCTCGACGCCGGAAGAATTGCTCGATGTGGATTTTGCGAAGCCGGTTCACGTGCTGGTGGACAGGCTCGAACTTTCGACCGGGATACGATCGCGGCTCGTTGACTCGATTGAAATCTGCTACCGCGAGGGCCGCGGCGAAGCCATTCTCGAATTTGTCGGCGACGCGCCAAACGTGGTGACCGAGCAACTGATGTTCAACGAGCGCTTCGACTGCAAGAATTGCGGCGCATCGTATCAGGAACCCGAGCCGCGGCTTTTTTCGTTCAACAACCCGTACGGCGCGTGCCCGCGGTGCCAGGGTTTCGGCAACACGATCGATTTCGACCTTGACCGCGTGGTTCCGGACAGCGGCAAATCGCTGGCGGATGGGGCGATTGAGCCGTGGACCAAGCCGCGCTACCGGCAACTCACAATCGAGATGCGCCGTTTCGCGCGAGCGAAAAGCATTCCGCTCGACGTGCCTTTCCGCGACCTCACTGCGGCGCAACGCAATGCGATTCTCGACGGCGACCCCAAGGAAAGTTTTCCGGGAGTGAAAGGATTCTTCGGGTGGCTCGAGCGAAAGAAATATAAATTGCACGTGCGCGTTTTTCTGAGCCGCTACCGCGGCTATGCAACCTGCCCCGATTGCCACGGGACTCGGCTGCGCGCCGAGGCGCGCGCCGTGAAAATCGCCGGCCGCGCGATCACCGAAGCGTGCCAGTTGACCGTGAAGGAAGCGCGGCCATTTTTCGACAGCCTGAAATTGAGCCCTGCCAAAGCGACGATTGCCGAGAAAGTGCTGGAGGAAATCCAGCAGCGTCTGCGGTTTCTCGACGAGGTTGGGCTCGACTATCTCACGCTCGACCGGCTGACTTCGACGCTCTCAGGCGGCGAAGCGCAGCGGATCCAACTGGCAACTTCTCTCGGCTCGCATCTCGTCGGCGCGCTGTACGTGCTTGATGAGCCATCGATCGGGCTCCATCCGCGCGACACGAATCGGCTGATCGAAATCCTCAAGGGGCTGCGCGATCTCGGCAACACATTGCTCGTCGTCGAGCATGATCCCGACACTATTCTGGCCGCCGACAATATTCTCGATCTCGGGCCGGGCGCGGGGGAGCATGGCGGCAAACTGATGTTTGCGGGCACACGCGAAGAATTGCTCGCAGATCCGCAATCAATCACCGGGCGTTATCTGCGCGGCGAGATGCGCATTGCCGTGCCGGCGCGGCGGCGCAAACCGCACGGAAAATTCGTAAAGATCTTCGGCGCCCACAGCCACAACATTCAAGGGATCGATCTGACGATTCCGCTCGGGATGCTGGTGGCCATCACGGGTGTTTCCGGGTCGGGAAAATCCACGCTCGTCTATGACGTACTTTACAAAGCATTGCAGGCCAAGCGCACGGGCGGAAATTGGCGCGAATGCTGCGACCGCATCGAAGGCGATTCGGCGCTGGAGGCCGTCGAAATGGTTGACCAATCGCCCATCGGGCGGACGCCGCGGTCAAATCCGGCCACGTATTTGAAAGCTTTCGATCCGATCCGCGAACTTTTTGCTTCGACGCCGGAGGCAAAAAAGCGCGGCCTCACCCCAGGACATTTTTCGTTCAATATTCCTGGGGGACGCTGCGAGGCGTGCCAGGGCGACGGAACGGTGACGGTCGAAATGCGGTTCCTGGCGGACGTCGAGCTGATATGTGAAGAGTGCCGCGGAACGCGGTACAAGAGCAGCGTCCTCGACGTGCGCTACAAAGAGAAGGACATTCACGACGTGTTGCAGATGACGGTGCGCGAGGCGCTCATATTCTTCGCGCCGCACCCGAAGGTCACGGCACGGCTGCGCGTGCTCGAAGAAGTGGGGCTGAGTTATTTGCGGCTCGGGCAATCCGGGACCACACTTTCCGGAGGCGAGGCACAACGCTTGAAACTCGCGACGCATCTCACGCGGCAGGAGAATGGCGGGATTCTGTATGTTTTCGATGAGCCGACGACCGGGCTGCACTTCGACGATATTCAGAAACTCCTCACGTCGTTCCGCAAACTGATCGAGGGCGGCGCTTCGGTGCTCATCATCGAGCACAATCTGGACGTCATCAAGTCGGCCGACTGGGTGATCGATCTCGGACCCGAAGGCGGCGACGCCGGCGGACGCGTGGTGGCAGCGGGAACGCCCGAACAGGTGGCACGAAATTCGCAATCGCATACGGGCAAATTTCTCGCGCGCGTTCTCAATTCGCGCAGCGGCGGAAATCACGGCAATCACGGATCGCCGCCAAAGCACAACGGGCCGGCCCAGAATTCTTCGAGCGCATGAGGATTCGCCTGAAACAGCTCGCAAACCTCGCGCTGTGCGTCTTCCTCGGCGCCGCTGCAGGCGCCTCCGCGCAGCAACCGAACGTAACCAGAAAACGGATTCCTCAGGACCCTGCTGCCGCGGCGCTGAAAAAACTTCTCGCTGACGCCCAAATCGCGGTGGACTCAAAAGACTTCGAGGCCGCCGTTTCGGACTATCAGGAATACCTCGCGAAAAAACCGGATGACGCGACAGTCCATTTTTTACTCGGCTATGCGTACACGGCTTTGCAGCGACCGGCGGACGCAAAATCGGAATACGAGAAAGCGATTTCGCTCGATCCGAAGATGCCCGAAGCGTACTTGAATCTTGGGCTCACAATCATGGAAGCGGACCCGGGAGGCGCGGTCGCTCCGTTGCGGAAAGCTGTGGAGCTTCTTCCCGATCAGGCGCGGCCGAAGTTTTTGCTCGGCTGGGCGCTCGAGCGGTCCGGAAAGCTCGATGCGGCGATCGAGCAATATCAGGCCGCAAAGGAAATTGACGACCAGGATTTTGAAATTCGCTTTGCGCTGGGCCGCGTGCTCCTCACCTCCGACCGCCCCAAAGACGCGGAAACAGAATTCCGCGAAGCCGTGACGCTGCAGTCCAATTCCGCTACGGCGCACCTCGGACTCGCGCAAAGTCTTTTCGCGCAAAAGAAATTGGAAGCGGCTGCTGCGGAGTATGCGGAATATCTCAGCATCGAGCCAAACGACTTGGCGGCGCGAGTGGAGCGCGCATCCGCGCTTGTGGACCTCGGCAGGGACGACGACGCGTTAGTTGAGCTCGATCGCGTTGCAGCCGGCGGGACCGAAGACCTTCGCGCGCTCAAATTGCGGTCGCTCGTATATTTTCACAAGAAGCGATACAACGATGCGGTGCCGGTTTTGCAGAAGGCGGCAACGCTCGCGCCGCAAGACCCGGACATCCCCGCGCGCCTGGGACACGTCTATCTGGAGAAGAAGGACTACGCGAACGCGGTTCGCGTGCTGGTAGTGGCGTTCAAGATGAATCCGCAATCGAACGACGTGCTCGGCGATCTGATTGCGGGGCAATATCTGAACAAGAATTATCCGGCGGCGTTGCAGGGGCTCGATCTTCTCGGACAGCGCGAGCCGCTGCCTCTGGGAAGCTGGTTCATCCGAGCCACCTGTTACGATAAACTGGGACAATTGCCGCAGGCGCTCGAGGCGTATCAGAAGTTTCTCGAGCTAAACAAGGATGAGAACAACGACATGTATTTCGAGTCCGCGGCGCGAGCGCGAACAATCGCTCGGGAGTTGAAGGACAAAAAGAGGTAGCGACTTGCTCGGGACATTCCGCATCGCTGGAACGCTCGCGGTCCTCGCGCTCTTCCAGGGCCCAATGTACCCACAGGACCGCGTCGCCGAATTTCGCTCCCGTTTCAATCGCGAACAGGATCCCGTGCACCGGGCGAAGCTGATGCCGTATCTTGGTGACGTGGAATTCCAGGAAATTAAACGTGAGGTCGCGGAGGGAAAACTGTCCGATGCGCTCGCGGTGCTCGAGAAGTACCGAGATGAAACGCAAAGCTGCGAAAAGGACCTGGATTCGCGCGGGATTGACGCTGAAAAGCATCCAGCCGGATTCAAACAGTTGGAGATTTCGCTGCGTCAGTCGCTGAGGCGGCTGGATGATTTGCTCGTAGGACTCCCGGCGGACGATCAGAAACCGTTTCTCGCGGTGCGCAAGGAGCTCGAACTGCTCAATCGTCATCTCGTTCGCGAGCTTTTCCCGCGCCAGCCTGAGGGAGAACAAGGAAAGCCGAAGAGCTAGGAGTATTTATGCGGCGCAGGAAATTTGCTTATCCAGTTCTCGCGGGGCTGCTATTCGCCCCGCTTGCTGCGACGATTGCGCACCCGCTGCGGAGAGAAGCGGGTAATTCCAGTCTTCAGCACGAAAAGAAAGAGTACCTCACGGAGTCGGAGGCGGACAAAATCCGAGATGCGGACACCCCTTCACTTCGAATCAAGCTGTATCTGTCGTTTGCCGAAGACCGGCTCAAGAAATTTCAATACGAGCTTACCCGGGCGACGCCCGAACGCCGGCGGAGCGAAATTCTGAACGGCTTGATGAACGCATACTCCGGATGTGTGGACGACGGCGCCGATCAAATCGGTTTGGCTCGAGAAAAACAGGCGGACGTCCGCGACGCAGTGAAATTGATGCAAACGAAGGGCAAGCAGTTTTTGGAGACGCTCGAACAGTTCAACAAAGGCGGGCCGGAATTCGATTTGTACAAAGACACTCTGGAAGACGCCATCGAAGCGACGAAGGACGCCGTCGCAGACGCTGAAAAAGCCGAGAAGGAGATGCTGCCTCCTCCGGTGCGGCGAAAACCGTGAACCGCGCGAACCAGCGGAGACGGCTCGTCCCGGGCGGCGACCGACTTTTTCACCGGATCTACACGCGCCTGGGATGCATCGGACGGCCGCCGCACTTCATCGTCGAATATCATCCTTACGCCGATCTGACACACACGATCCGGCTGCGCGAGGACACGGCGCACGTTCGAGTTTCGGACGTGCTTCGCGATGCGCCGCGAACGGTCCTCGAAGCGGCGGCTGCAATTCTACTTGGCCGGCTGTACCGGCGGCGCCCCCCGAAGGACTTGCTGGATCGTTACCGCGAGTTTTCTTACGCTCAATCTACGCGGCGGCGTTTGCTTCGGTTACGGCAGCAGCGTGCTCGCCGCGCCGATCACCGGCCTGCGGGCGAGCACCACGACCTCAGCCTGCTATTTGCGCGGTTGAATCGCGAATACTTTCAGAACGCCCTCAGCGAACCCAGGCTGGGATGGAGTGCGCGCGTCTGGCGCACGCAGCTAGGGTGCTTCGATCCCGCGCTCGAACAGATCGTCATCAATCGCCAGCTCGACCGAAAGCAAGTTCCCGAATACGTGCTTGCTTACGTGATGTTTCACGAGATGCTGCACCTGAAGCATCCGGTGCGATTTGCGCGGTGCCGCAGGGAGTCGCACTCGACCGAGTTTCGCAAGGAAGAAAAGCGGTTTGCGGAATACCATCGCGCGATGAAATTCCTGGATCGATTTCCCGTCGAGTGATCGACGAGCCGAGCGCCGGTCCTCCTACTTCTTCGTGAGCTTCTCGATCCTTTGGCGAACCCTCTTTGAATCGGGGCCTTCAGGCAGGATTTCCAGGAATTCCGTGTAGTAGCGCACCGCTTCCGCCTTGTCGCCCTTCTTTTCGTATATCTCGCCGAGAAGCAGGCGCGGCTTGGCAAAGTTTGGTTTCAGGTGGATCGCATCCTTGAGGCGCTCGATGGCGGCATCCGTATCACCTTTGTGCATGTAATAGACGGCGACATCGATGTCGTGCTGCGCGTGGTATGGGTCGTAAACGGAATCGCGTTTCGCGGTGAAGTGCGAAAAGCTCGAGGCACTAAAGATTCCATCCTCGCTGCGATTGCTACTTTCGGAACCTTGCACTTGGCGGGCGAAACTAATCTCGTCCCCGGTGATTTTTCCCGTGAAAGTAATCGTGCGATCGCCGCGCTCCGGAATTTTGCACTTGAACGAGATCGCGAATCCGTCAATTGTTCCGTCGTAGATGTCCACTGGGCCGGGCAAACTGGTCCGCCGCCCGCGCACGGCGCTTGAGCTCCCCTGGCTCACCGCGCCTGTCAGTTTGGTACCGTCGGCTTTGAGCTCAAATGTCCACGGAGCGAAGGGCACGGCTTCAACCTTCCACGTGCCGGTAGCCGGGTTGTTGTTCGCCGGTTGCGAAACAGCTTTTGCCGGTTGTTGCGCCGGTTTCGGAGGAGGCGCGTCGTCCGGTTTTTTTGGCTGTGGTTGTTCCGGCGTCGGTGGTTGCTGCTGCTGAGCGCGCAGTGCCGAAGGCAGCAGAATCAGCGAAAACAGCGCGGCTTGGAGGGCGGTTCGTCGCATCACGGCTTTCTGGATGAGGTTAGATTCCGTTTGCTATCATGAAAGTTGTCCCGGCAGGCACAAACACGGCCGGAAATAGCAACGAAAGTTATTGTAGCGCGCCTCGATGGAACTCCGCGAAAAAGTCGCCAATCTCCCAACGCAACCCGGCGTGTATCTGTTCGAAGACGCGGCCGGGACAATTCTCTACGTGGGGAAAGCGGCGTCGCTGCGAAACCGCGTGAGATCTTACTTCCTCGAATCGAGCTGGCAGGATGCAAAGACGGGCTCGCTCGTACGGGAGATCGCCGATCTGAATTACATCGTCGTGGACAACGAGAAAGAGGCGCTGGCGCTCGAGAACAACCTGATCAAGCGGCACAAGCCAAAGTTCAACATCCTGCTGCGTGACGACAAGACATACCCCTACATCCAATTCACAGCGTTTGAGAAGTATCCGCGCGTGTACGTAACGCGGCGATTGAAAAAAGACGGCTCGATCAATTTTGGGCCTTACTTTCCTGCCAGCCTCGCGTACCGACTGGTCCACCTGATTCACAAACATTTTCTTGTGCCATCGTGCACCGTGGACCTCACCCGAACGCATCCGCGCCCATGCCTTCAATTTTACATCCACCGCTGCCTTGGCCCCTGTGTGGAAGCGCTCGTGACGGACAATCGCTACGCCGAAGCTGCGCGCGACGTCCGTCTGTTTCTCGAAGGGCGGCGGAGCGATCTTTCGCGGAGCCTCGAGGAGCGGATGCAGTGCGCCTCGGACGAACAGCGATACGAAGAAGCAGGTGGCTACCGCGACCTGCTCCGCACGCTTGCGGAAATGGAAGAACGGCAAAAAATCGCCGCCGCTTCGGGGGACGATACGGACGTGCTCGCCTGGTACGCCGAGCCGCCGCAGGTGGCTGTGAATTTATTTCACTTGCGCGGCGGCCGCGTGGTGGATCGACGCGATTTCTATTGGGAAGACCTCGAGGAATTCGACCCAGTGGAGTTTCTGCCGTCGCTGCTGAAGCAGCTCTACCTCGATGCGGCTTATCTGCCGCGTTACATTCACGTGCCGATGGAGTTCGAGGACCGCGCTCTGCTCGAAGATGCGCTTACGGATTCGGCGAAATCGCATCGCGTGGAAATCTTGAATCCGCAACGCGGGCAGAAGCACGCGTTTCTCGAACTCGTCGAGAAGAACGCAAAGCATTCGTTCGTTCAACGCTTCCGCGTACTCAAACCGCACTCGAAAGCCATTGTCGAAGCGCTCGAGTCTGCGCTCGCGCTTCCCGAGCCGCCCAAGCGCATCGAATGCTTCGACATTTCGCACATCCAGGGGTCGGATACGGTGGCTTCGATGGTTGTTTGGGAAGACGGCCGGATGAAGAAGTCCGATTACAGGAAATTTATTATTCGCGGCGAAGCGTATGGTGACACGGCTGAAAACCGCGCGCAAGTTCTGCGCGATGATTTTGCAAGCATGCGCGAAGCCGTAGAACGCCGTTACCGCCGCTTGCAGGAGGAAAAGAAAGCATTGCCGAGCTTGATCTTGATTGACGGCGGAATCGGGCAACTCCATGCGGCCGCACAGGCGCTCGAAAAACTTGAAATCATCAACCAGCCCGTTGCGAGCATCGCAAAAAAAGAGGAGATCCTCTACGTCCTCGGGCGCGAAGATGAGCCGATCGTGCTCGAGCGGCACTCGCCCGTCCTGCACCTGATCCAGCAAATCCGAGACGAGACGCACCGGTTTGCCATTACTTTCCACCGCCAGAGGCGATCGAGCCGGCGATTGCGAACGTCGCTGACGGATATTCCCGGCGTGGGCGAGCGCACGGCGCAAAAACTCCTGCAACGATTTGGGAGCGTCGCGAGGCTGCGGCGGATGAGCGTGGACGATCTGGCGGCTGCTCTCCCGCGCGCGCAAGCACAGCGAGTGTACGAAGCCTTGCGTGAAAAAGATTCACGCGAGCCGCGCGCCATCTGATTGAGCGACGCTCGCGTTCGATTCGGGCGCTGGTTACGATGCACTGCGGCTTTGCTATATACTCCACGCTCGCAAGGCAGAGTGTAGGGCGACGCGTAATGCGAAATAAATCCAAAGCACGCCACCAAGACTCAGGCCGCAAGGGAAGCCGCCTAAAACAACTTCTTCGCGAGGAATACAGCGCGGCTTCGCTCGGCAAGATCAAACAATTCCTTCACCGGCACGGGACGCACGAATTGCACCCTGTCGCGCACGGCCTTTTTGCGGCAACGGGGGAGCTTGAATCGGGCGCCGTGAGCGGTTATCAAAATGCCTGGGTTCGGGACAACGTGATGATCGCAAATTCATTTCGTTTGCGCGGCAGGCACGACGTGGCGAAGGGCACTGCGCAGGGGCTGACGGAACATTTTTCCAGCCAACGCGGCCGCTTCGAGAAGATCATCAAGAATCCGCGCTTGAAGGAAAGCATTCAGGAGCGGCCGCACATTCGTTTCGATGCGAAGACGCTTCTCGAAACAGCGGAACCGTGGCCTCACGCGCAAAACGACGCGCTGGGCTACGCGCTCTGGTTTCGATTCACGATGGCCAATTCGAAAGAGTCCCGCTATCCGCTTGGGGCGGCCGATTGGAATGTCTATGCTCTTTTCCCGCGCTATTTTGAGGCGATCGAATACTGGAGCGATCCGGACAGCGGCCCGTGGGAAGAAACCAGGAAAGTAAACAACTCGAGCGTCGGAGCGGTTGTGGCAGGTCTCGAGCAGATGAGGGACTGCATTGCGCAACTGCGGGAGACGGGCGAGGCTCTGCCGCCGGAGATTGACCGCGATTTGCCCACACGCATCAATTTCCTCCTCGAGAAGGGGCGCGACCGGCTGAAGAAAACGCTGCCGTTTGAATCGCCTCCGGAACGAATGATCGATGGGGCGCTCCTGTTCCTGATACATCCCGTGAGAGCAGTGAAGTCCCGAGACATTCAGGATTCGATACTTAACCTCGTGGAAGCGCGGCTCCGGGGGCCGATGGGGATCAAGCGGTATCTCGGCGATTCCTATTTTTGCCAGGACTACGATAAGTGGTTCCCGCCGGAACAGCAGGCGGCCGATTTCAGCAACAGCATCGAATACCGCGATGCCCTGTTGCATCCCGGATGCGAGGCGCAATGGTCCCTTTTTGATCCGATCATTTCGATTATCTACGGCGAGCGATACCACGAATCGAAGCAGATCGGCGATTTGAAGAACCAGACTTTTTACTTCAATCGCTCCCTACAGCAATTGACCGAAGACGCCAAGTGTCCCGAACTTTATTATTTGCGCGGCGGGCAATTTGTCGCGAATGACCACACCCCGCTCGCGTGGACCCAGGTAAACCAGGCGCTCGCGCTTCATTACATGGAAAAGTCGCTTTCTCTGCGCTGACCTTCAGGATCTTGGCTTTCGGACCCGCTTTTTCACGCCCGAATCGGGAATTCTCTCGCGATTGAGTTGCAGCGCCCTTCCGGCATTGCTTGCCTGTCTATGACACCCTATGCTACTGTGAAATTTGGAGGTGCGAGATGAGTGACAACGTAGGCTCGAAGGTGAGCTTCTTCCTCGTTGGACTGGGCATTGGGGCGCTGCTCGGCATCCTTTTTGCGCCAAAGTCCGGCGAAGAAACTCGCGAATACCTGAGCGACAAGGCCGACGAAGGCCGCGAATTCGCTCAAAAGAAAGCACGCGAATTGCGTGAACGCGCCGAGGATTTGATCGAACGCAGCAAAGAAATTATGGCGCGCCAAAAGGAATCCATCTCCGCAGCGGTGGATGCTGGGAAAGACGCTTTCACGCGAGAGAAGTCGAAGGCATCGTAATTCCCCGCGAGGAGTCTGATGTCCGGCTGGGTTGAAGCGTTCATCATCATCGCGACGATTGCCATCGTGATTCAGATGGCAATTCTGCTGGCGATGTTCGTGCAGATGCGGACCGCGATCCAGCAATTCACCCGGCTCGCAAATGATTTGCATGCACGGCTCGATCCGATTCTCGTTCGCGTCAATCATATTCTCGAGGACTCGGAAGACCGCATCGCAAGCATCATGGGCGATGCAGCTGAAATAACGCGGCTCGCCCGCAGCCAAGCGCAAAAAGTGGACCGCGTTTTCACCGATGCCGTCGAGCGGCTGCGCATTCAAGTGATTCGCGCGGATCACATCCTGACCGGGACACTCGAAGTGGTCGAGGAAGCCGGCTCAAAATTCCGGAAGACGGTCTGGGGTCCGATTCATCAGGCGTCTGCGCTGCTGAAGGGGCTGAAGGTGGGGCTCGACTTCATTCGCGGCCAGCGGCGCCGCCCGGAACCCGATGCTGCTCCGCAGGACGAAGAACTCTTCATTTGACTCGGAATTTATTTCGCAAATAATCCGACCTACTTCCACGGTCATCGAAACAAATTAAGTCGTCAGACAATCCATCCCCCGCCAAGTACGTGCTCGCTGGCGTAAAAAACTGCGGCCTGGCCCGGCGTGATGGCGCGCTGAGGCTCGCGGAAGCGAACTTCCGCAGATGTGGCATTCAACGCGGTGATTTCGGCATCGGCGGGTTCGTGGCGATTTCGGATGCGCACTTTCGCTTCGACAGGTCCTTCTGGCATCGCGAATGGAATCCAGTTCACGTCGCGGACTTCGCAAATCGAGTGGCGAAGCTCGCAATCGTCGCCCACAACGACGCGATTGTTCGCGCGATCGAGCGCGACGACATAGAGCGGGCGTCCCGCAAAGACTCCCAGCCCGCGGCGCTGGCCGACCGTGTAATGATGCAGTCCTGTATGACGCCCGATCACCTCGCCTGATGTAGAAACGATTCCGCCGGACTCATCCGGCAGCTTGCTTCCCTGCTCCTGCAAATAGCCCTCAATAAATCGCACGTAATTACCGGCGGGCACAAAGCAGATTTCCTGGCTTTCGGGCTTTTCGGCAACGGGTACAGCGAGACGCCGCGCGATCTCTCGGACTTCGGACTTCGTCAACTCACCGAGCGGAAATTCCGTACGCGCGAGCTGTTCCTGCGTCAGACCGAATAAAAAATACGACTGATCCTTCGTATCGTCGAGTGCGCGAAGCAATTCGTAGCGTCCAGTGTCAGGATTGTGCCGCACGCGAGCGTAGTGGCCTGTGGCGATGCGTCCCGCTCCGATTTGCCGCGCGGTGAGCAACAGTTGATCGAACTTCACGTGGTTGTTGCAGAGCGTGCAAGGAATCGGCGTGCGGCCTTCGAGATAGTCATCCACGAAAGGCCGGATCACCGTCTGCTCGAACTCTCGTTCGAAGTTGACGACATAAAACGGAATTCCAAGATTTTCGGCAACGCGGCGCGCATCGTAAACATCGTCGAGCGAGCAACAGCGATGCTGCACGGGACCGTTGCCCTGAAGCTCTGGCAAGCGGCGCTGATTCCAGAGCTGCATCGTAAGGCCGATAATTTCCTGGCCGCGCTCGCGCAGAATCGCGGCGACGGTCGAACTGTCCACACCTCCGCTCATCGCTACGGCAACGGTAGCGGCAGTAGTTGTTCGCTGCGATTCGAGTTGCGTCAGCGGAGTCATCGCGCAACCGCCGGAGTCGCCGAGAGTGGTGAGAGAGCGCGCAAGCGTTCGACGACGCCTGGAATCATTGCCAGCGCGTAATCGATCTCTTCGTCGGTTGTGTAACGCCCCAGGCTGAAACGCAGGCTCGAGCGCGCGTCGTCTGCCGACAATCCGATCGCGAGAAGGACGTGTGAAGGCTCGACGGCGCCCGACGAACACGCAGCACCCGTCGAGGATGCGATTCCCTGGAGATCGAGCGCGATGACGAGCGCTTCTCCGCCGGCGTGATCGAATGCAAGGTTCGTGGTATTGGCCACGCGACGCTTCGAATCTCCGTTTACGTGAACCGATGGAATTGCATCGAGCAGTCCATGTTCCAGGCGATCTCGAAGCTCGGCGACGTGCTGCGGCTCATCGGCAAGGTGCTGTCGCGCGAGCTCCGCCGCCTTGCCCATGCCCACGATTCCGGGAACATTCTCAGTGCCGGGACGGCGATCACGCTCGTGATGCCCACCGTAAAATTGCGGCGCGAGCGCGGTGCCCGGTCGAACATACAACGCGCCGACACCCTTCGGGCCGTAAATCTTGTGGGCGGAGATCGAAAACAAATCCACACCGAGGCGATCCACGTCGAGCGGCAATTTTCCGGCTGCCTGCACGGCATCGCAATGAAAATAGACGTCGGCTTCGGCTGCGATTCGTCCAATTTCTTCGACCGGCTGGATCGTCCCCAATTCGTTGTTCGCGTACATCACGCTGATGAGCACTGTCTCCGAGCGAAGGGCGCTGCGAATATCTTCGGGATCAATAATTCCAGCGCGGCCGACTGGAATGTAAGTGACCGCGACCCCTTGCCGCTCGAGCTCCTGACAGGAGTTCAAGACGGCGTGATGCTCGATCGCGGTTGTGATGACGTGCTTTTGGGCATGGGGAGAGGCGGCTACCACGCCAAAAATCGCGAGGTTGTCCGATTCCGTGCCACCACTCGTGAAAACAATTTCGGCGGGCTTCGCGCCGATCAGCGCGGCGACCGAAGCTCTGGCCCGATCCACGGCCCCGCGCGCTCTCTGCCCCGCCGAATGAATCGAGCTGGCGTTGCCGAAGTTCTCTCCGAGAAACGGCAGCATCGCTTCGAGGACCATCCGGTCCACGGGTGTCGTCGCGTTGTAATCGAAATAGGCACGCATCTTGCAAGCTCTAAACAATCAGAATAGCGACTGCGGGGAAGGGGGTCAAGGCAAGGCGCAGAAAGACACAATTCGAATGAATCGCAACAGCGGGGTGCGTTACTCAATGGTCCGGGCTGTCTTGACAGAGCTGCGAGCGTCCGTTAGCGTCGAAGAGAACAGAAGAGCGCTTCCTTCCGGCGCGGAAACCATTAGGAGCCCACATTGGCGCGGCCCATCATTACACTGACGACGGACTATGGCACGAGCGACCATCTGGTCGGCGTGATTAAAGGCGTCATTCTGAATATCAATTCGGACGTGACGATAGTGGACATTTCGCATAGCGTCATCGCACACGACATCCTCGACGGAGCTCTGACGATCGGACTTGCGTACCAATGTTTTCCTCCCAAGACGATTCACCTCGTCGTGGTAGATCCGGGAGTCGGGACGCAGCGACGGCCCATTCTCGTTGCGGGCGACCAGCACTATTTCGTCGGGCCGGACAATGGCGTGCTGTCATCCGTGTACGACCAGTCGGAAGCTCTGTATGCATGGCACATCACATCCGAGCACTATTTTCGTCATCCAGTGAGCAATACGTTTCACGGGCGCGATATCTTCGCACCAGTTGCAGCGTGGCTCTCGAAATCATGGCAGACGGCCAGCTTCGGCGAGCCCATCGAGGATTTCATCCGCTTCGCCATTCCGAAACCGAAGATTACCGGGAATACGATCAAAGGTGTGATTTTGAAAGTGGATAATTTCGGAAACTTGATCACGAATGTAACGCCGAAAGATGCTCCGGCACTCGTTGCAGCGGACGGACAATTCACGGCGCGCGTTGGCAACGGCGAAGTGAAGAAACTGGTTCAGACATTCTCGCAAGGTGCGGCCGGAGAACCGTGCGGGATTATCGGGTCGAGCGGGTACCTCGAAATTTCCATCAACAAGGGAAACGCGGCGCGGACGCTGGGGGCCTCTCGCGGGGCCGAAGTCACGGTTGAGGTCGGGTAGACGAACAGCGTTGCAACCACCGGGCCGTCGTCCGCCACAGCGGACGCATGGAAACAAGTGAACGCAGATAAGCCCGAGTCTAGATCCCTCGACAAGAAAGAAAAAAAACCCAATCCATGCTTCATCCTCATTGAATACTTGCAAGTTGACTCCGCCACGAAGATCCTTTGTCAGCGAAAATCAGCGAGCCACATGAAGTGTGATTAAGTACGAACGCGTGCGCGGGTCCATCCAATCGCGCAGCGCGTCGCCGAGAAGATTGAAAGCGAGGACGGCGGTCATCACAGCGAGCGCGGGGAAAAGGACGAGATGCGGGGCGTCGAAGAGATGGCTGCGCGCGTCGTTGAGCATGGCGCCCCAGCTCGGCATCGGCGCGAGCACACCCACCCCGAGGAAGCTGAGTGTGGATTCGGCGAGGATCGCGCCGGCCATGGCAATCGTCGCCTGAACGAGGATGGGCTGAAGAATGTTGGGAAGCAGATGATGCAGCAGAATGCGCGCGTGCGAAGCTCCGAGCGAACGCGCAGCGAGCACGTATTCCATTTCCCTTGCTTGCAGGATTTGAGCGCGGGCCAGGCGCGCATATCCGGCCCAGCCTGTGATGACGAGCGCCAGAATAACCTTGCCGAGTCCCGGACCGAGAAAGGCTGCAAAAGCGATGGCGAGAAGAATTCCCGGAAACGAAAGGAACGCGTTGATGAATACAATGTTGACGAAGCGATCGAACCAACCGCCAAAGTAACCTGCCAGCGAGCCGATCGAAAGGCCAACAAGTCCGGCGCCGAGAACGACGCTGATGCTAACGAGCATCGAGACGCGCGCGCCATAAAGAACCCGCGAGAACACGTCGCGGCCGAGTTCGTCAGTGCCCATCCAGTGCGACACGTTCGGTGAAGCGAGGCGCACGGGTAAATTCTGCGTCGTGGGACCTGCGGGCGCGAGCCAGCGTGCGCCGAGCGCGAGAATTACAAGGAGCAAAGTCAGCGCAAAGCCCCAGCGGCCGGGGCCGCTCTGCCGCAAGAAATCACGCACGCCGTTCATGCGAGGCTCCGTCATTCGAATCGCACCCGGGGATCCACCAGCGCGTACACCAGATCGGTCAAAAGGTTTACAAACACATACGAAATCGCGATCAGGAGAATGCATCCCTGCAACAACGGATAGTCGCGCGCGCCGATTGCCTGCACGGCGAGCCGGCCGATGCCCGGCCACGAGAAAATGGATTCGGTGACGATTGTGCCCGCGAGCAGCGTACCGAATTGCAATCCGAGGATCGTCAGAATCGGAATCAAGGCATTGCGAAAGGCGTGGCGAAACAGCACGGCCGCTTCCGAAAGCCCCTTCGCCCGCGCTGTCCGAACGTAGTCGCTCGACAACTCTTCAATCACGGATGTGCGCACCATGCGCGTGAGAATCGCGGCAAGCGCGGCGCCGAGCGTCACCGCGGGAAGAATGAGATGCGATACGCCACCGCGTCCCGAGACGGGCACCCAGCCGAGTATCACGGAAAAAACGAGAATTAGAACGGGGCCGAGCGCGAAATTAGGAACTGAGAGACCAAACAGCGTGAAGACACCGATGGCGTGATCGATCGTCCTTCCCCGCCACTGGGCCGCGAGCGTGCCCGCGGGTATTCCAATCGCAGCGCAAACCAGCAGAGCGACAATGGCCAGTTCGAGCGTAGCAGGATAGTGCGAAAGCACGACGCGCACGACTGGTTGCTGGAAACGGAACGATTCTCCGAGATTCCCGTGAATTACGCCAGCGAGGTACCGGCCGTATTGCTCAGTAAGCGGTAGATCGAGTCCGAGCGTGTGGCGGAGTTGCTGCAAATCTTCCGCGCGCGCACCTTCACCGAGCATCTGCTGTACCGGATCGCCCGGTACGATGTGTGCGAGGAGAAAAACCATCGTGAGAATCAACCAGAGAGCGGGTAAAGCCAACAGTAAGCGAAATCCGATGTAGCGAGTCATTTTGCGCGGCGCGCCTTCGCAGCAGCTTTTGACTTGGCCGGCTCTTTCGCAAAGTGCGCCGCCGCAGTCGCGGCTTTTTCCTCTTCCGCACGAGGTTCCGCGGAAGGAGCCGCGGCAGTTTGAAGCGCTTTGATCTTCACTCGCGAGACGCGCCGGCGATCCATTTCCATGACGGTGAACCGGTAGCCGTCGGCTTCGAATCCCTCGCCGCCGCGCGGAATGAATCCGAGCCTGTGAATCACGAAGCCGCCAATCGTTTCATACGAGCGGTCTTCAGGCAGCACGATGTTGTATTGCGCCTCGAGATCGCGAAGCTTGATGGCGCCGTCGAAGATCAAGGCGCCGTCGGGCAGCGCGAGCGGATGCTCGACCACATCAAACTCGTCGTGAATCTCGCCGACCATCTGCTCGAGAATGTCCTCGAGTGTCGCGAGGCCGAGTATGCTTCCGAATTCGTCCACGACCATGGCAAGACCTGTTCGGCGCGATCGAAACTCGAGGAGCAATTCACTGACGGGCTTGGTCTCGGGGACGATGAGGGCGTCGCGCAATAGATTCTTGAGATGAAACTCGTTTTGAGCCAAGCCTTCATCGGATCGGCGGGCGCGATCGAGGAGAATCCAGATCATGTCCTTGATGTGGACGAAGCCGAGAATGTGGTCGAGCGCGCCTTCGTAAACCGGGATGCGCGAGCGCTGCGTCGTCGCAAACATTCTCATCGTATCTTCGAGATTCGAAGAAGCGGGCAGGGCGTGGACGTCCGGGCGCGAGACCATCACTTCGCGCACCTGGACCTGACCCAACTCCATGGCGCTCTGAATGAATTTCACTTCCGCCGCGGGCAGAAGGCCGCGGTCTTGCGCCTGCTGGATCATCACCTGCAACTCTTCGATGGAACGTACGAGCGTGTGACTGTGCCGCGAATCCACTCCGAGCGCGCGCACGATTTTGCCCGCAATGCTATCGAGTAAATCGATCGCCCAGCGAAACGTGTGCAAAAACCACCGGAACGGGCGAGCGACCAAAAGCGCAACGCGTTCTGCCCGCGCGAGACTTAAGCTCTTTGGCACAAGCTCGCCGAGAACGACCTGCAAACCCGTCAGCATCGCGAACGCCACAACCAGAGCGGTGCCGTGCGCAATAACAGCCGCCCAGGGATAAGGAAACGATCCGAGGAGAGGGCCTAAAATTCCAGAGAGCGTGACCTCACCGAGATAGCCCAGCGAGAGGCTTGCGATCGTAATGCCCACTTGAACGCCAGAAACGACGCGGCCGAGGTCACTCAAGAGCGATTCCACGACCTTCGCGCGTGGATCGCCCTTGTCCACCAGTTGGCGAACGCGTGAGAGTCGAACCGCGACGAGGGAAAATTCTGCTGCGGAGAAAAATGCGTTCACGCCCACGAGGACGAGTACGGTGAAGAGTCGAAGCGCGATCATCGCAGCGCTGCCCTCATAGGAGCGAAATCTCGAGCGAAGACTCTTCGCGCACCTCGCGGCAGCGATCGGGCAAATGCTCGCACGAATGGGGATCGGCCGCGCGCTCGCCGAAGAGGAGCTGCCACACTTGTGGGTCGGGTGCGGGGAGAATGGAAGAAGCAACCATCAGGGCCGATTTTATCAAGTTGGAGGCTTCTAGAGGGGAAAACCAGACTTCGCTGCGACCGCATCCAGCAACATGATCTCAATTCAGTTTTCGACGTGAACGCGAACGAGCCCATACGCCATGATTCGCGCGGGAATGTTCCGCAAATACGGAATGCTGAAAAAAAGCCGCACGATCCAGGGAATCTGCATCCTCTGTTGCGATCGGAGCGCGCCGGCGATGATTGTTTTCTGAATCTGTGTTTGGACAACTTGAATCAATCGCACCGGCCATACACGTTTCCTCTGCACAGTTTTCAAATCGCCGAGCGTTACTCGCCCCGACAAAAGAGGCTTGGTCAACACATTCGCAGCCACGACGGCGTCTTGGATCGCATAATTGATTCCGACGCCGCCGACCGGGGACATCACGTGCGCCGCATCACCGATGAGAAGCAGTCCCGGCTTGTACCAAATGGGACATCGGCTCGACTCGACGGAGAGGACCGCAATCTGATGCCAATCGGTAAGTGACTCGACGTGTTTCGTCAGCCGCGGATCAATCCCAACGATGCGCCGGCGAAAACCTTCAATCCCTTCCGCGCGAATTTCCTGATACGTTCCTTTTAAAATAACGTAGCCGGCCTGCCAGTAATCGGCGCGGTCGAGGCCGATGATCAAATGGCCTTTACCGATATTTCCGAACGCCCCACCCGGCGCTTCGGGATCGGAGGGGAGATGCGGGAGCCTAAACCAGAGAACATCCATCGGCGGTGAGATGCCTATCGGCTTAATTCCTGCGAGTTGCCGTAAGTGAGAAAATCTGCCGTCAGCTCCCACAACAAGAAGCGCGCGCAGGTCGTGTGTGGCGCCCTCCACCATGTATCGGACACCGCGAACAGTTCCCCGCTGCTCGATCAATTCGGTCGCGTTGGCGCCCATTAAGATTCGAAAGTTTGGATACTTCGCCGCTTCCTGCGTGAGCAGATCCAACAGATATTTCTGCGGGACCATCAGGATGTACGGGTATTTCGTTTTCAGCTGCCGAAAATCAATCGGCGTGAACGGCCCGGTGGCTGTCAGCAGTGTCGGCCCGAAAACCTTGCTGTGACGAAGTTGGTGCAGGCGGTCGGCGAGGCCGAGCTGATCCAGGATCTCAAGTGTTGAGGGGTGAACGGTATCGCCGCGAAACTCGCGGTCGAAATCCTTATGCATCTCGAGCAGAGTAACGCTGACTCCGCGCCGCGCCAATAGCAATGCAAGCATGGCGCCCGCGGGCCCGCAGCCAACGACGCAGCAGCTCGTTTCATTCGTGATTGTCGCCCGAGTGATTTTCTCGGTCTCGGTGAGCAATTCGACAGGCATGGCGGATTTGTTGTGGGATTTTATACCACAACCTACGGGTCGCCTGACGATCGTTTGCGACTTCCTCTCAAGCGATCGCCGGTTGCACGCGCCGCGCGGACTGGGCTACACTCCGCCGCTCACTCGTAACGATGGCCATGAAGCGCACTTCTCATCTTGCACGGAACATCATTGCAGGACTTTTTGTCTTGCTCGGCGGTCTGTTGCTTTTCGCTTGGTTGGGCATCCGGAGGTCTCTCCCGCAGCTTGATGGCAGTATTCCAGTGCCCGGCCTTCAAGAGGGCGTGATCGTTGATCGCGATCAGTGGGGGCGGCCATGGATTCGCGCGAAATCGGTCGAAGACCTGGTAATGGCACAAGGGTACGTGATGGCGCAGGACCGGCTGTGGCAAATGGATCTGCTTCGGCGCGCCGCGGGAGGTAATCTTTCGGAAATCTTCGGCGCGGTGGCACTCGCCGTGGACACGGAGAATCGCACGCTCGGCATGCGAGTGACGGCCGTGCGCGCTGCTGCCGAGGCAACGCCGGAAATTCGCGGATTGCTCGAGGCCTACGCTCGCGGTGTGAACCGGTACATCGAAGAACGTCGAAGTCGCCTGCCCGTCGAGTTTCGGCTGCTACGCTACGAACCGCACCCGTGGACTCCGGCCGACACGTATCTCATCAACCTGTACATGTACAAGACGCTGACCTCGACATGGAAGGAAAAACTGAATCGGCAATGGATCACGGAAAAGGTCGGGGCCGATCGAGCGCGCGAACTTTTTACAAGCGATTCCCCACTCGATCATTTCATCGTCGACGGCCCACCGGTAGCGCCTTCGCAAGAGAAACCAAGAATCGTCGGAAATCAAATCTTCCCCCGGCCGGAAGAAACGGTCGGCGCTCCGCCATTCCCGCCGCGCGCATGGGACAGCGCGAGCGCCTTCCTGGCACAATTCGAAGAGGAGTCTTCGGGAATCATTGGCAGCAATAACTTCGTCGTTAGCGGCGCGCATACCGCCTCAGGAAAGCCTCTGCTTGCGAACGATACGCACCTGGGCCTCGCTGTTCCGTGCATCTGGTACATCGTTCACCTGACCGCGCCGGGATGGAACGTCGAAGGGTTTGCGTTGCCCGGAGTGCCGCTCGTCATCATTGGACACAACGACCGGATCGCGTGGGGATTCACGAACAGCAACGCCGACGTCCAGGATCTCTATGTGGAAACATTCCAACCAGACAATTCGCTTGCTTATCGCGCGAACGGCAGTTGGCTGCAAGCTCAGACGAGGCGTGAAACGATTCACGTGCGCGGAGCGGCGGACGTAGAGCTCGACGTCGTCCTGACGCGGCACGGGCCGATCGTTCACCGGGATCCGCCCAAAGAAGGCGGCCGCGCCTACGCTCTGCGTTGGACTGCGCTCGAACCCGGCGGACTCGATTTCGGCTTTCCGTTCTTCGGCCGTGCGCAGAATTGGGATGGATTTCTCGAAGTTGCGCGTCACATCGCGGGTCCGGGGCAAAATTCGATCTATGCGGATGTGGATGGAAATATCGGCTATACGATTCCCGCTCGCATCCCGATCCGCTCGCATGGCAACGGCGAGCTACCGGTCCCGGGCGATACGGACGACTATGAATGGAAGGGATACATCCCCTTCGAAGAATTGCCGCGCGCGTGGAATCCTCCCGACGGAATCATCGCAACTGCAAATGCGCGAACCGTCGGTCCGGGGTACAAATACTTCATCTCCGGCCGCTGGGCGGGCCCTTACCGCACCGAACGAATATACGAGCAATTGCTGGGCCGCACGGGCTTGCGTCCCGCCGATTGCAATGCGATTCAGAACGACATCCTGAGCCTGCCAAACCAATTTTTAGCCGCACAACTCATCGCCGCAGGCCAGAAGAAACAGCCGAGAGACCTTCGCGCTCAGAAATTGATCGAAAGGCTGAGCGGATGGGACGGGCGCGCGACGAAGGATTCCGTCGAGACTTCGTTCGTCGAATACACGCGCCACGCGGTTCTTCATCATCTGCTTGCGCCTTATTTCGGCGACCAGACCTCGCGATATGAACTCTGGGAACCGCAGAGCGTGTACAACGACGTGTGGTGGCGCGATAAGTTGTACCTTGAAAATACTCTGCGCGCGCGACCCGCGGCGTGGTTGCCGAGTGGCTTCGGGGATTACGACGACCTATTGACGGCCAGCGCCGACGAAGCAGTCGCGCAGCTGGAGAAGATTACGCGCAACAACGATCCGGCGGCGTGGATGTGGGGCCGACTGCATCCGCTCGATTTGACGCATCCGCTCGGCCGAACCGCAGCGTTGCATGGGATGTTGAGCATCGGCCCATACGAGCAGGGCGGAACGATCGACACAGTGAGAGCGATGGGCGTAGGTCACGGCCCCGCGATGCGATTCGTGGCGGACCTTGCGAACTTTGACGATTCGATGATGGAAATCACGACGGGAGAATCGGGGCAATACGCCAGCCCGTATTACCGCAATCAGTTTCCTGAATGGTTTGCTGGGCGAGGGATTCCGGCGCCTTTCAGCGACGCTGCCAATGAAAGGGCGCGCGCTCATCGGCTGTTCCTTCTTCCAGCGAATCATGCGGAGCCGGCTCGCTAGGGCGGCAAACGCTTCACTCCGATGCCAGAACTGCCGGAAGTCGAAGCCGTCGCGCGGGCGCTGCGCCCGCTGGTGGAAGGGCAAACAATTCGCCGCTGCCGAGTGATTCATCCCATCGCCGTTCGGCCCTCTTCCGGACGAGGCGCAAAACGAGCCGCTGCGATAGTCGAGAAATATTCGGCGCGTCGACAAATCCGCGCCGTCGAGCGGCACGGGAAATATATCGTGCTCGCGCTCGATCGAGGCTTCCTCATCCTCCATTTTCGCCTGGATGGACAGCTCGTGTGGTTTGATTCAAAGAAAATTCACGGACATGTGGACGTGGTCTTTGAATTCGATCATGGCATCCTCGGATTTCTGGATCGCAGGCACTTTGGGCGAGTGCAGTGGGTGGATTCGCTGGAACAAATCCCGGGTCTGCGCGATATGGGGATTGAACCGCTCTCGCGAGGATTTACTGCCAAACGATTTGCGAAACTATTGAGCGCCAGCGATCGGCCACTGAAACTTTTTCTTCTCGACCAGAATAAAGTCGCGGGCATCGGAAACATCTACTCGAACGAGGCAATGTGGCGCGCTCGTCTCAACCCCGGACGCCGCGCCCGGAAGCTCACGCCCGCGGAAGCGCGCCGGCTGTACAAGGCCATTGTTGACGTTCTGCGACGTGCGCTAGAATGCTGTCTTCATCCAGCGCCGGATTTTCGCGATTCAAATTGGTGGTTTCAGGGGTTGGAACGCATGCTTCGCGTGTATGGCCGCGAGGGAAAGAAATGCCGGGCGTGCGGACGACCGATCGAGCGGATGGAACAGGGCGGACGATCGACTTTTTGGTGCAAGCATTGCCAGGGCTAGCGGATGCCGACGGACCGAGGCAAAATGAATCCAGCAACAAACAAGGCGGCTGAAACGCAGCGCAAAGGCGATTTTGAAAAATCGCTCGCGCGATTGGAAGAAGTCGTGAAACGCCTCGAGAGCGCGGACCTGTCGCTCGACGAAGCGATGAAGCTCTTCGAAGAAGGCGTCAAACTCTCCCGCGAATGCCAGAAACAGCTCGAAGAAGCGGAGGGGCGCGTCGAGATTCTGCTGAAGAAAGCGGACGGCAAGATTGCCGCGGAGCCGTTCGAGCCGGAAGATGAATCGTCTTAGCTCCGCGCGTTTTATTCAATCCCTGGAGTGAAATCTTTCCTCGCGCAACCCGAACGCATGAAGCTTCCCGACTTTTTCGAAGCAGACCACGCCGTTATCGAAGCGGCGCTTGAAAAGCTTCTTCCTCCCGAAGACACGGCGCCGCCGTCAATTCACCGAGCAATGCGCTACAGTGTCTTTGCAGGCGGCAAACGCTTGCGGCCGATTCTCTGTTACGAATCGGCGCGTCTTTTTTCTCAAAGCGTTGACGCGACGGTTCCGATCGGCTGTGCACTCGAATTCATCCATACGTATTCGTTGATTCACGATGATTTACCCGCACTCGACAATGACGACCTCCGCCGCGGCAAACCGACGTGCCACAAAGTTTTCGGCGAAGCGATTGCGATCCTGGCGGGCGATGCACTGTTGACGCTCGCGTTTCAAGCGCTGGCCGATTCCGCGCTTGAATCGGCGCGCCGCGTGCGTGTGATTGCGGAGGTGAGCGCCGCGGCGGGAACTGTGCGCGGGATGGTCGGAGGTCAGGTGGCGGACCTCGAAGCGGAGGGAAAACCGGTCACGGCGGATACGCTTGAATACATCCACCGGTCGAAGACGGCGGCGTTGATTCGCGGCGCGATTGTGGCAGGCGCGATATCGGGTGGAGCCGCGAACGAAGACGTCGAACGCATGCGCCGATTCGGCGATCACATCGGCTGGGCATTTCAAGTCGTGGACGATATCCTCGACGTGGAGGAATCCTCCGCCGCGCTCGGCAAGACGGCCGGAAAAGATCAGGCGCAGAAGAAGGCGACGTATCCCGCACTCTATGGCCTTGAAAAATCGCGTGCTATAGCGAGCGACTTAGCCGTCAAGGCATTGAAAGAGCTGGATTGTTATGGCGAACGCGCGGCGCGGCTGCGGCAGCTTGCCGAATTCCTCGTCGCGCGGCGCTCGTAACAGCGAGCGTTACCCCAAACCCATCTGTGAAAGCAAAACCCAAGCCGGGAAAAGGACGCCTCGATGTTTTAATCGTGGAGCGGGGCCTTGCGCCCTCGCGCGACCGTGCGCAAGCGTTGCTTCTCGCCGGGCAAGTGCGCGTCAATGGCGCGCGGATGGAAAAGCCCGGAAGTCAGGTCGCGACAGACGCGCGCGTTGAAATCGCCGGCGAAGTGCTTCGCTACGCAAGCCGGGGCGGCTTGAAGCTCGAAGGCGCGCTCCTGGATTTCGGCGTCTCGCCGGCAGACAAGATCTGCGCCGATATTGGCAGCTCGACGGGTGGCTTCACGGATTGCCTTTTGCAAAATGGCGCGCGGCGTGTGCATGCCGTGGACGTCACGGTGAGTCAGCTCGACTGGAAGCTGCAACAGGACAAGCGCGTCGTGCCCATCGAGCGCAACGCCCGATTCCTTCGTGCGGAAGATCTCTCTGAATCGCCCGCCCTCGTTGTGATGGACGTCTCGTTTATTTCAGTGACCAAGGTGCTGCCTGCCGTCGCTCCAGTGGCAGTCCCCGGCGCCGATTTCCTGATTCTCATCAAGCCGCAATTCGAGTTGGAGAAACGCGACGTAGGCAAGGGCGGAATCGTGCGAGAAGCTGCGCTTCACCAGAGGGCGGTCGATCGTGTCATAGCGGCCGCGAAGCAAGAGGGACTCGAAGTCTTGGGTGTGCGCCCGAGCCGGTTGCCCGGAGCAGAAGGCAACCAGGAATTTTTTCTCCACGCCCGCCGCTGCGGGTAGAGTAGAATTCTTCCTCCAAACGAATGATTCGCGCCGCCGGCATCATCTCCAAACCGATCAAGGACGTCGTCTGCACCGTTGTGCCGCCGCTCATGGCATGGCTGCGCGAGCACAAAGTGGACGTGTACGTGGACAAGGAAACACGGGATTGCATCGGCGGGACCGGGACTGCGCTCGGTCGCGAAGCGATGTCCGAAAAGGTCGATCTGGTCATCGTCCTCGGCGGCGACGGCACACTTCTTTCCGCGGCGCGCGCGCTTCACGGTTCAAAAGTTCCGATTCTGGCCGTCAATCTCGGCGGACTGGGATTCCTGACGAGCGTGACGCTCGACGAACTTTATCCTGTCCTCGAACAGGTTCTCGCAGAAAAGCATCACACAAGCGAGCGAATGATGCTCGATGCAGAAATCCGCCGTAAGGGAAAGACGGCCGAGCGTCAATGTGCGCTGAACGATGCGGTGGCCAATAAAGCGGCGCTCGCGCGCATGTTGGACTTCGACGTCTTCGTGAATCAGGACCACGTGGGGCGCTACCGCGCCGATGGATTGATCGTTGCGACGCCGACCGGGTCCACCGCGTATTCGCTCGCTGCCGGCGGACCGATTGTCCATCCCGACCTCGATGCGTTCGTCATCACGCCAATCTGCCCGCACATGCTTACGAATCGGCCTCTCGTGATTCCCAGCACAGCGCGCGTTGAAATTGATTTCGGGCCGACCAGTGATCCCGTATATTTGACGCTCGATGGACAGATCGGATTTCAGTTGGAACCGGCGGACCGGATTGCAATCACGAAGTCGGCAAGCAAGGTTGTTTACATCCGTCCTCCCCAGAAAACCTATTTTGAAATTCTACGAAGCAAGCTGCGCTGGGGCGAACGCTGAAGTGAAATAACTCCTCCCGCCCAAGAATCCACACTAGGCGCTGATTTCATTCTTGCAGAGTGATGACGCGACGGCCGCGATTTCAATACCGGCAGTAAAATCTGCAAAGCCTATGTGACCTTCAAAACGACGAGGGTGCGATCGTCGAACGGATGACGTCCGCCGGAGAAGGTGTCCACCTCTTCGAGGATCCGGTCGGCGACCCCGTCCGCGGGGAGTTCGTGATTCAAAGAGATGAGTTTGCAGACACGATCGTGACCGAAAAATTCGCCAGCCGCATTTTGCGTGTCGCCGATACCGTCCGAATGAAAGACGATAAGATCGCCGGGATCTAAAATGAAGGTCTGCTGATCGTAGGTGGCTTCCTCAAAAATGCCCAGCGGGAAACCGCTCAAACGAATTTTGTCGCAGCGGCCTCCATGAAAGAGGAATGGCTGCTCCTGACCCGCGTTGGCCACGCGCAGCCGGCGGCGCCCGCGATGCCATGTGGCAAAGCAAAGCGTCATGAAGCGTGCTTCGATCATCCGCTCGCCGAGAAACCCGTTGATGGCGCGCAACATTTCCGCGGGGCGGTGCTTTTGTGGCCCGATGCTGCGCAGGGTCCCGATGGCAACCGCACCATAGAGCGCGGCGGCGCTTCCCTTCCCGCTAACGTCGCCCATGGCGACTCCCAGCTCCTGAGGACCGTACCGGATGAAATCGTAAAGATCGCCGCTCAACTCACGGGAGGAAACTACCCGCGCGGCGATGTCGAGGCCAAATTCTTTTCCCGGCAGGCGCGGCAGCAATGCTCCCTGAAGACGACGCGCAGCGGAAAGATCGCGCTCCATCCGCGATTCGTCGCGTGCTACCTGCTCGTACAGCCGCGCGTTTTCAATCGAGACAGCCAAATGCGCGGCGAGGATCGACAGCACCTGGACGTGATCCGGCGTGAAATAATTCAGTTGCGGGCTTTCCAGGTCCATCACGCCGATGACGCGATTCTTGTAGATCATCGGCACGGCAAGTTCCGAGCGAGTCTCCGGATTGATCATCAGGTAGCGCGGGTCGAGCGTGACATCGGGAACCACCACGGGGCGCCCGAGGGACGCTGCAGCGCCGACGATTCCTTCGTGCGCCGGCACGGCATATTTCTCCTGCACGCGTTGGCCGAATTTCACGGTAACGCGATGCCGGAAGACGTGGTCAGTCTCGTCATACAGCAAAATTGCGAAAATCTCGTAGTCGATCAGGCGCTTCGCCAATTCAGCGGCGCGGCGAAGTACTTCTTCTACTTGAAGCAGAGTATTCGCTTCACGTGCGACTTCGTTGAGCAGCAGCAGAGTGTCCGCCTGCTCGCGAGCGCGCTCGAAAAGCCGCGCATTCTCGATCGCCGTGCCGATGCGGCTCGCGACAAGGGTCAAAATATTTTGCTGGTCGGTGGTGAAATAATCCACCTGGCTGCTTTCGATGTCGAGCACGCCTATCACGCGCCCGCGAACGATCAGCGGCACGGCCAATTCCGAGCGAACCGCGTCCAGCGCATTCAGGTAGCGCGGGTCTTCGCGGACATCGCCCACACGAATCGCGTGTCCCGTTGACGCCGCAGAACCGATGATTCCCTCCGCTATGGGAATGCGCCAGTGCTCCACGACTTCCGGACGGTGTCCGATGGCAAATCGAAAATAGAGTTGGTTGGAGCTTTCGTCCGGCAGCAAGATGGCAAAAACCTCATAGTCAATCAGCCGCTTGATTTGCGCCGCGGCGCGAGGCAAAACTTCATCCAGATTAAGGGATGCGTTGATTTCCTGGCTGATTTCCGCCAGGATCGCGAGCGTCTCTGCGGGCACTTCCACTTTCGAATTGAGTTTCGTCGCGTCCATGTCCGATGATTCGTTGAAATGAAACTACGGCGACTGCACACCCGCCATCCTGCGCAGACGGCAAATACAAATTCCCCCCAGCGCAAGAAAACACTCAATCCATTATAACAGGCGATAAATTGCTGGCTGAACCAGGAAGGGAAAAGAAGCGGAGTTCAATAGTTCCCGCCGCCAACCGGCAAAGCAGCGGCACCGAGCGGCTCCCCGGCTCGAGCTTGCTCCAGAATCTTCACGCTGGCGCTTGCTCCGATGCGCGTCGCGCCCGCTTCCACCATTTTTTTCACATCGTCCAGGCTGCGCACACCGCCGGCCGCTTTGATTCCAATCTCGCCGCCCACGATCGCGCGCATGAGCCTAACGTCTTCCGCAGTCGCGCCACCCGAGGCGAAGCCGGTCGAAGTCTTCACGAAGTCGGCGCCGGCATTCTTTGCGGCGAGCGAACCGCGCACCTTTTCTTCCGTCGAAAGCAGCACTGTCTCGAGAATGACCTTACAGATCGCGCCGCCCCGGTGGCTCGCTTCTACAACGCCGCGAATGTCCGCTTCCACAGCATCATCCTGATGCGACCGCAGCGCGCCCACGTTTATGACCATGTCGATTTCCTGCGCGCCGAGCTTGATGGCTTCTTCGGTCTCAAAAACTTTCACCTGCGGCAGTGTCGCGCCCAAAGGAAATCCGACGACGGTGCAGACGCGGACATCGCTCCCCCGCAAAATCTCCGCGGCTTGCGAGACGTTCCACGGATTCACGCAGACCGATGCAAAGCAGAACTTCAACGCTTCCTGACACAGCTTCGCGATATCCTGGCGTGACGCTTCCGGTTTCAGCAGCGTATGGTCGATCAGACGTGCGATGTCCGCTTCGATCGGGCCGACCGCTGCTCCGGCGGAAATCCTCGATGCGCCTGCTTCGACAACTTTGCGGGTCTTGCGCGCGCAGCGTTCGGCGCAGCGCTGGTCGCAACCGGGACAGACAAGCTCGTCGATTTCGAGGCCACAGAGGTCCGCGGATCGCTCGGTGCCCAGATAACCGAGGATTTCTTCGGTGATCGTCTGGATGACTTTTTCGAGCTGCTGCTGATCCACCCGGGGCGCTCCGTTTGTCCTATGTTCCGTCCGGCGCCGCGCCGATGAATTGACTGCGCCTCAGGGCTTCCGGTGCCGCTCTTCGATGACGCTGATTTTGTCCACGCGTCGCTGATGCCGCCCGCCTGCAAACGGAGTCTCGAGCCATATCGCGAGAACTTCCCGCGCAACTTCTCTCGAAATTAGACGCGCTCCGAGCGAGAGAAGATTCGCGTCGTTGTGCTCGCGGCTATTTCGCGCGGTGGCTCTATCATAACATAGCGCTGCACGGGCTCCCGGGACCTTGTTCGCTGCAATCGAAGAGCCGATTCCGGCGCTGTCAATCACCACGCCGCGCCAAGCCTCGCCGCGCACCACGGCATTCGCAACCGCCTCCGCGAAATCCGGATAATCCACCGCATCCAGACTCGACGTGCCGAGATCAAGCACCGTGTAGCCCCACTCGCGCAAAAATCCCTTCAGTTGTTCTTTCAAGTCGTAACCGCCATGATCGGCGCCGAGCGCCACGACCCGCAAAGATGCGGCTTCGCCCGCTTTCGTTGATTTGGGCTCGTCATATTGAATTGTGATACCGCGGCGTTCGGCCTCTTCGCGCGCCAGTTGCGTCACGATCGTCCCATGCGGGACGACAACCTCGCCGCCCGCCGCGGTTGTTTCCAAGTCCCGCACGGTGAGAACGCTTCGTGCCATTTCTATTCCGGGGGAAGACTGAGGGTGCAAACATCCTTCAGATTGCGATAGCGCTCCGAATAATCGAGGCCATAGCCGACGACAAATTCATTCGGAATCGTGAACCCAACGTAGTCGCCTTTGACTTCCTTCAAACGGCGCGAGGGCTTGTCGAGCAGCGCGGCCACGCGAAGCACTTTCGGTTTCCGCTGCTGCAAAATGCGCAAGAGGTAACTCAGCGTCAGGCCGGTGTCGAGAATGTCTTCAACAAGAACTACATTCAAACCCTGGATGCTGCTGTCGAGATCCTTCAACACGCGCACCTGGCCCGAAGTTTGCCTTCCTTTGCCGTAACTTGAGAGAGCCATGAAATCAATCGAGGTGTCGAGGTTGATCTCGCGCACGAGATCGGAAAGAAAAATGCACGCACCCTTGAGAACGCCGATCAGATGTAACCGCTGGCCTTTGAAATCCCGAGTGATCTGGAGAGCGACTTCGTGGACGCGCTTTTTAATCGCCGCCCGGCGTATCAACACTCTGAGCTTTTCCTGGCCGGCGACTGCCATGTTCTATGCGCCCTCCCGAAGAGAAGGCGGCTACTCTATCCCAGGGAATTGCGGTTGACAAGTTAACCTGAGGAAATGGCAGAAGATCAACCGGTGCCGGCCACGCGCGCGACGATCACAGTAACGTTGTCTTCTCCGCCGCGTTCGAGCGCGAGTTCAACGAGCCGGTCGGCGGCAGCCTGCGCACCCGAATTCTTCATGACCGTCGCAGCAATCTCGGAGTCAGGAACCATTCGCGTCAGTCCATCAGTGCAGATCAGAACGGCGTCGCCGGGCAAGAGCTCGCGCTCGTGCGCATCCGATTCAACCTCGTCCTGAACGCCCAACGCGCGGATGAGGACGCTCTGCAATTTGCTCGTGTCGGCCTGCTGTTGGGTGATGATTCCACGCCGCACTTGTTCCGCAACAAGAGTGTGATCGGAAGTGAGACGCTCGAGCACGCCGGATCGAAGCAAGTAGGCGCGGCTATCGCCGACGTTTACAACGCTGAGACGCCGGCTTCCGATCCACGCGGCCACAAGGGTTGCACCCATCCCGTGCTGCGCAGGATTGCGGATCGCGGCTTCGGAGATGCTGTGATTGGCGAGGTACGCTGCGCTCGCAAGGCGATTCGTTTGCTCGGAAAGATCGGGCCTTTGTTCACCCCATGCAGCAGTCGCCGGATTGTTCGTTACGTCCTGGCAATATTCGAGGACCGTCTTGATTGCCAGCGCGCTCGCCACTTCGCCATGAGCCACGCCGCCCATGCCATCCGAAATGACGTACAGGTTGAGCGCGGAAATGACACCGAAGGAGTCTTCATTGT
>JBAWGF010000329.1:0-2004 GCA_049592615.1 Candidatus Acidiferrales bacterium | reverse complement strand
CCCATATCCCTTGAAGTTCCGTTGATCCACCAATATATCCTAGGAACGCTACGCGACCGCCATTGTTGATGGTGAAGTCGCCCAAATATACGGAGGAAGTAATACCGGGGGCTGGAACTTAGGTTTGGCCGGATTTTTTTCTGATTCACAGGTGTCGTTGGTTCGAGTTTTGGATTTTTGAGTTGGTGATCTCTGCGGATTATACGGAGCGAAGGCGGAAGGTTGCATTGGCTGTGGGAATTTGTAGGGGCCGCGATTGCGATTAAATGCATGCGCCAGCATCGGTCAAGACTTGATCGTCTGCGAATGATTACGAGTGACGGAATGGTAACCAGCTCGGTTGTTCACGGAGGGTCGGGTATGACGGAAGGAAAAAGTTTCGGTGAAATGAATTTCGGTCACGCGCAACTTGGCGACGAGCGCCGAACCAAACGGCTTGTCCAACTTGTCGATCAGATGTGTCAGCGTCCCGGCGGCACGTTGCCGCAGAAATTCCGCAGCCCGGCGGACCTGCAAGCCTTTTATCGCCTGATGCAGAAAGACGACGTGACTCACGAAGCGATTCTGGGCGCGCATCGTCAAACCGTGTTCGAGCAGATTGCACAGCGGAAAACGCCGGTGCTGGTGATTCACGACTCGACCGAGTTTGACTTCACGACACACAAGTCGCTGGGCCGCCTGGGCCAAATTGGCAGCGGATCGCGGCGCGGCTATCTCGCTCACCATAGCCAGGCCGTCGATCCCCAAACGCGGGAAGTGATCGGCTTGTGGAACCAGGTGCTGCATCGTCGGGCACAGGTTTCGAAGACCGAGACCAACGCCCAGCGGCGAAAACGCAAGTCGCGGGAGAGCCTGCTGTGGCTGAAGGGAACCGAGCCCTTGCCGGGCGAGTGGCAACTGATCGACGTGTGTGATCGCGGCGCGGATACTTTCGAGTTTCTGGAACACGAAGTACGCAGCGGCCGCCGTTTTGTCATTCGCTCGTCGTACGACCGCTGCATCTTCGTAGGGCACGGCGACTCGGAAACCGCCGCGGTTGGCAAGTTGCACACGTATGCGCGAACGCTCTCGCCGGCCGGCAGGTGGACGCTGGAGGTCACCTCCAAGGTCGACGTGAAGAGTCCCCGTCGCCAAGGCAAAAAGAAGACCGTCCAGCGCCAGGCGCGGCGGGCGAACATGTCGGTGGCCTTTGCCCCGGTCAAGATTCGTCCGTCGACCAAGAAGACCGGCAATTACGGCAACGAAGCACTGCGGGTCTGGATAATCCGCGTTTGGGAAGTGGACCCGCCCCAAGGACAAGAGCGATTGGAGTGGGTCTTGCTGACCAATGAACCCGTGCGCAGCTTCGCGGATGCCTACCGCGTGGTCGGCTGGTACGAATGCCGGTGGATCATCGAGGAATATCACAAGGGTGTGAAAACGGGCTGCCGCATCGAGAGTCCCCAGTTCACCAGCGAGGATCGGCTGCAGCCGGCCATCGCGCTGCTGTCGGTCGTCACGCTGACGCTGCTTCAGTTGCGCGACGCCAGCCGACGCCCCGACGCCAAGACGCGCCAAGCCACCACCGTCATCAGCCCTTTGTACGTTGAGGTTCTGAGCCTGTGGCGTCACAAGAAAGTCACCCTGGATTGGACGGTACACGACTGTTATTATGCTTTGGCCCGCCTGGGCGGACATCAAAATCGAAAACACGATCACCCACCCGGCTGGCAAGTGCTCTGGGAAGGCTGGAAGGAATTGCTGCCCATGGTCACCGGCTACGACGTTGCCAAAACTCGATACAAGAAATGTGGCTAAAGCTAAGGGCTATGGCGGGGATGCCACGATGTCGCCCGTACAAATTGGTGCCGGCGAACAGATGATGAACCAGGCTCTGATTAACATCTACACGATGCACGGGAAGTTTCCACCGGATACGGCGAAGAATTAGGTAGAGCAAAAGGACGCTGCGGCTCGTCACCCGCTACCCGTTTGCTCGGACGTACCGTTAGTCGACCGGTTTAG
>JBAWGF010000328.1:0-17518 GCA_049592615.1 Candidatus Acidiferrales bacterium | reverse complement strand
GTGAGCTCCGGCACTCCGCTGACTCCGGGTCCTGCCGGCGTGGGAAAGCCGCAGGTCAGAGCCCTCAATTGTCCGAAATGCGGCGCTGCGCTGACGCTTCGATTGTTCGACAACGCCGTCACGATCGTTTGCTCGAGTTGCCATTCCATCCTCGACGCCAAAGATCCCAACCTGAAAATCCTCCAGGAGTTCGAAGTCGCCGCCGGAGAAGACAAGCCTCTGATTCCTCTCGGCTCGCGAGGAAAACTTCACGGGACAGCCTGCGAAGTCATCGGCTTTGAACGGCGCACGATTCGCGTGGACGGAATTCGATACGATTGGCACGAGTATCTCCTCTTCAATCCCTATCAAGGTTTCCGCTACCTCACCGAATACTCAGGCCACTGGAACGACATAAGCGTATGTAAGGGAATTCCGTCGCTCGGGTCGTCGGGTTCCTCCATGAGTTATCTGGGCGACGATTACAAACACTTCCAAACCGCCGAGGCGACCACCGGTTTTGTTCTTGGAGAATTTCCTTGGCAGGTGCGTGTCGGTGAGAAAGCGACGGTCACGGATTACGTCAAGCCTCCGCGGGTGCTGTCGAGCGAGCGCTATCGCAACGAAGTGACCTGGTCGCTTGGCGAGTATATGGACGGCCGGGATGTCTGGAAAGCATTCGACCTGCCGGGCGACCCTCCGGAAGCAATCGGCGTGTACGAGAATCAGCCTTCGCCGATGAGCGCCGCCGGATCCGGCATTTGGGCGCTCTCCGCTCTGTTCCTCATCATTCTCCTCGCCATGCTCCCTGCATCCACAATGTTCATGAGCAATGAACCGGTGTTTTCCGCGAACTACCACTTCGACACGAGTGCGCCGAAGGGCGAATCGTCGTTCGTCACCGATATTTTCAAGCTCGAAGGACGCAATTCAAATGTTGAGCTTCAAACCAAGACGAATGTTTACAACAAATGGATCTATTTGAACTACGCCCTGATCAACGCGGACACGGGCGAAGCCTGGGACTTCGGCAGGGAGGTCAGCTACTACACGGGTTATGACGACGGCTACTGGTCGGAAGGAAGCGCAAGCGATTCCGTCGTGGTGCCAAGCGTGCCTTCCGGAAATTATTATTTGCGTGTCGAACCGGAATCCGACCCGGGAAAAGGCACCATCGTTTACTCCGTCAGCTTGCGCCGCGATGTTCCCGTGCTTTCCTTTTTCGGATGGGCATTCTTTGCACTGGCCTTTCCGGCCTTGATCATTGGCTTGCGCGCATTCAGTTTCGAGCGGCAACGCTGGTCGGAGAGCGATCATCCGCCTATTAGTTTCAATACGGGGAGTGACTCATGATTCGAAAGGTATATCTCGCATACGGGCTCTTTGTTCTCGGCACTGTCGCGACCGCCCAATATCGCGGTTGGAGTCTCGATAAAATCGATCAAGTGAAAAATGTTCCCAAGTCTGTCCGGGATAATCCGGGTTCGTATCGCTCGATCTACAGCAGCTATCACCATTACACCGGAGGCAAATGAGATGAGCCCAATACTTGTCAGCAACCTCATCAATGCCGTTGTGTTTGCATTCCTCGGCATTATCGTGTTCACCATCGCGTTCATCGTGATGGACAAACTTACCCCCTATCACCTGTGGAAGGAGATCGTGCAGGAGCACAACATGGCTCTCGCCATTCTCGTGGGGGCGATGTCCATCGGTCTCTGTATCATCATCGCGTCCGCCATTCACTAGCTCGATGGGAATCCTTCTCTTCCTCTCGGTCCTGCTGATCGCGGCCTGCGGTCTGATCTACGAGCTGATTGCGGGCACGCTTGCGAGCTATCTGCTCGGCGATAGCGTGCTTCAGTTCTCCACGGTCATCGGCTCCTATCTCTTCGCGATGGGCATCGGGAGCGCGCTCTCGCGCTTCTTGAATCGCGGTCTGGTTTACCGTTTTGTCTGGATCGAGTTGCTGCTGGGTGTTATCGGGGGATTCTCATCTGCGCTGCTGATGCTCGCCTTTGCATTCACGCAGGGATTCCAGCTTGTTCTGTACGCGGTCGTCATCGTGATCGGCGTGCTCGTGGGCCTTGAAATTCCGTTGCTCATGAGAATCGTGCGCGACCGCTATCATTTCCGCGATGTGATCGCTCACGTTTTGACGTTTGACTATCTCGGCGCGCTCGGCGCATCGCTCCTGTTTCCCATCTTGCTCGTGCCGCGCCTCGGCCTTGTCCGCTCGGCGATGCTGTTCGGGATCATCAACGCCGGTGTGGCTCTTTGGACCACGTTTCTTTTCGCCAATCAACTGGCGGTGAAGCGCACCCTGCGAGCGTTCTGCGTGGTTGTGCTCTGCATCCTCGGAGTGGGCATGGCGGAAGCCAAGCGGATCAATGTAGCCGCCGAGGACAACATCTACGCGGATGAAATTATTTTCGCGCGAGACAGCAAATACCAGCATCTGGTCCTCACGCGCTTTAAAGATGATCTTCGGCTCTTCCTGAACAGCCATCTGCAATTCAGCTCGCGAGATGAATACCGCTACCACGAGGCGCTCATCCATCCGGGCCTTGCTTCGGTCGCCACGCCGCGTCGGGTCCTTGTGCTTGGCGGCGGGGACGGACTCGCCGTGCGCGAGATTCTTCGCTACCCGCTGGTGGAAAGTGTGGCCCTTGTGGATCTCGATCCGGAAATGACTCGACTGTTTTCCTCGAACCCGATGCTGACGAAGCTCAACCACAATTCGCTCACGTCAACGCGCGTTCACATCATCAATGCGGACGCTTTTCCCTGGGTGGACACAAACACCGACAGTTTCGATTTCATCGTGGTGGATTTTCCCGATCCAACGAACTATTCGCTTGGAAAGCTATACACCACCGCTTTTTATCGCGCCGTCGCACGCCACTTGAGCGCACAGGGAGTGATGGTTGTGCAGAGCACGTCGCCCATGTTCGCGCGAGATTCCTATTGGTGCATTGTGGCCACGCTCAAGCAAGCCGGCCTGCAAACGTATCCGTATCACGTATACGTCCCATCGTTCGGCGAATGGGGCTTTGTTCTCGCGGCAAATCACGAATACTCTCTACCGAGATCCCTGCCCGAAGGATTGCGCTTCGTGAATGTCGAAGGCCTGCCCGCATTATTTCAATTCCCGCCGGACATGTCGCCGCTTGCGATGCCCGCCAACCAATTGAACGACCAGGTTCTCGTGCGCGCCTATGATCAGGACTGGAAGGACATCAGTCATTGAAGGTTTCCCGGCGCGACTTTATTAAGCTCGGAAGCGCCGCGCTCGTTGGGCTCTCTCTCAAGAGCGATCGCCCGATCGCAGGCTCCTTCGTCAACGATTCCTTCCAGACGGGACACCGCCTTCGTGACCGCGGGCTGTTTCCCGCGGCAACAAGAGTTGAAAAGTATTCGGTTGTCATTGTCGGAGGTGGCATCGCCGGTCTGAGCGCCGCCTGGCGGCTCCGCAAGCGCGGTTTCAAGGACTTCGTGCTTCTCGAGATGAATGACCAGGCGGGTGGAAACGCGCGCTGGGGCGAAAACGAAATCACGGCCTATCCTTGGGCCGCGCACTACGTTCCCATCCCCGGACCGAAATCAGCCTACGTCCGCGAACTATTCGAAGACCTGGGCGTGCTGAAGGACGGCCAATGGAACGAACGCTACCTCTGCTTTTCACCGCAGGAGCGTTTGTTCCTGTATGGACGCTGGCAGGATGGAATCGAGCCTGCGGTCGGTCGAACCGATAAGGATCGCGATCAATTCCGCCGCTTCGAGGATCTCATCTCTAAGTTTCGCGCGAGCGGCGAATTCACGATTCCCATCGGGCGCGGCCTTTCCTCCCGCTCAAGCGAACTCGATCGTATTTCATTCTCCGATTGGCTGCGCCGGCAGGCCTTCGATTCAAAACTATTGAATTGGTACATGAACTACGCATGCCGCGACGACTACGGCGCGCTTGCGGAGGACACTTCTGCGTGGGCCGGCATTCATTATTTTGCTTCGCGTGAGCCGGAAGAAAAAGGCCCGCTCACCTGGCCGGAAGGAAATGGCTGGATTACAAAGCGTTTGCTCGAACGCGTCGGCGAATACGTGCGCACGGGACAAATGGTCCACCGCATCACGCAGTCGCCGAAAGAAGTTCGCGTCTATGCCGGCGACACTGAATTCCGCACTGATTTTGTAGTCTTCGCGGCGCCCACGTTTCTTGCCCCTTACGTCATCGAAAATTTCCCGCCCCTGCATGATTTTGTGTACTCGCCCTGGCTAACGGCAAACCTCACGCTCGATCGCCTTCCCGATTCCCGCGGCGCCGAGCTCGCCTGGGACACCGTCTTCATGGATTCGCCGACCCTGGGCTACGTGGACGCAATGCATCAGAGCGTGCGCACGCATATCGATCGCACGGTGTGGACGTTTTACTGGGCGCTGGCTTCTGGCGCTCCCTCCCAAAACCGCCAATTGCTCCTCGATAAGGAATGGAGCTACTGGAAGGAAGCGATCCTGCATGATCTCGAACGCGTGCATCGCGACATCCGCCAGTGCGTCTCCCGGATTGACGTCATGCGCATGGGCCACGCGATGGTTCGTCCCACCGTTGGCTCGATATACGCGCCGGATCGTCGCCGCCTCACGCGCCCGATGGACCGCCTCTACTTCGCGAATTCCGACCTCAGCGGTATTTCCATTTTCGAGGAAGCGCAGTATCGCGGCGTCCGCGCCGCTGAACGAGTGCTGGATCGTCTGCAAGGGCGTCGAGCCAGTTCCTAGCAGCGCGAAATCGAAGGAAGGGGTGCTGTCGAGGTGAATCGAACGCTGCGCACGGCGCCTTGGTCGCACCGCGCGACGAGCTCAGGATTCGGTTTTCAATGTCGTGCTACTCAATCTACCGCAGCGCCTTCTGCAAACGTTTGCTTGTTTTCTGCAACTGCCGCGCCAGTGCCTCGAATTGTTTCTTGATGTCCGCGGCTTCTGACTTTGCAATTTTTCCGGCCTTGGCCATCTTCCGCGCTGTGCGATCTGCCTTACCCACTGCCTCGCCGATCTTTTCCGCTGCGATCTTCAATCTTGATTTTGCCATCGTTTTTCCCCTCCTGAATCCCTGCCATCGTACACGCCGCGTAAAACGCTCGTCAATCAAGCATCCGGATGCAACACACGGAGAGTTACCAGCAGGAACGAGTGAAACGGCGCGCCCAAGAACTATCGCGAGTGCCGCCTATTCTTCGATGTATTTCACGAAGACGACTTCGTTGTGCGCCTCGTTGTATAGCAGCTCGTCCACGTTTGCTCTTGCAAGCACCAGACCAAACCCGCCGGGCCGCAGCCCTTTTTTCTGGCGAAATTCGTCATGCGCGGTCGGCTCATCGGGCATGTGCGAAATCGCGGCATGTTCGAGTTCGGCGAATTTGAATCCGGGCCCGGGATCGGCGATCCGGTATAGCAGCATGCGCTTCGCACGAAGATACGAAATGCGAACCTTGCGGCTGGGATCGAGCTTGCCGCCCCATTCGATTGCGTTCAAAAGCAGCTCATGAAATGCCTGGCCGACCGACCTGCGCACTTCTTCGGAGAGGCCGGTTTTCAGATGCGCCAGGAAACCCTCGATGCGCTCAGCGGATTCGAGCGAGCAGGGGACCGCCAGCTCGACCCAGTCGGGCCGCGCGGAAATCACTTCAATCGGCAGCGTCTCGGTCGTCTTCGAAATTGATTCCCGTACCAACGCAACCAGCGCCTTCGGTTCAATCGGCTTCGAAATATACTGGTAGGCTTGCTCTCGGATCGCGCCCAGCAAAGTTTCCGGCGTGTCGTCCGAAGTCATCACGATGACTTTCGGATGCCCGGCCTTCTTGCGGAGTTTTGCCAGCACTTCCAGGCCGTTCATCCGCGGCATCCAAACGTCCAGCAGCGCAAGGTCGAATTTATTTTCCTGAAGTTTTTTCAGCGCGGCGCTCCCGTCGGACACCGTTACGACGGTATACTTTTGGCCGCGAAGCGTCTCCGAAAGCAAAAGGCGGGTCGTCCGGTCGTCATCAGCCACCAGAATGCGCGTCATCGTTTCCTCCGGGGGGAATGATGCGGGCGTTTACGCCGCCCGCCTGCGTTCGTCGAATCGCCGATCTTCTGGAGCGCCGGCACCAGGCGCGCCATGTCATCCTCGAGCGTGGCATACATTTCCCAGGCTCCTTCGATTTTGCCCTCGCGCCCCGTCTTCTCCATCTGACGCGCCGTCTCGAACGCAGCCGAAGGCCCGAAATTCCCTACCGAGCCTTTTAGCGCGTGCGCCACGTCTGCCAGTTGCTTTGGGTCTCGCGCCGCCAGCGAGCTGCGAATCCGGGCCATCATTTTGGGGCAATCATCTTTAAATGTTTTTACGAGGGAACGCAACAGCTTTTGATTGCCGTTGAATCGGGCAAGCAGTTCCGCATCGTTGAGCGGAATCTCCGGCTTTGAGCCGTCGCGGCCTGCTTCGGCGGCAGCCCGGGGCGAAGCCGCCGACTCCACGGTTTCGAGAAATGTTTTCGGGTCGAGCGGCTTCGCGATGTAGCCGTCCATTCCGGACGCAAGGCACCGCTCGCGATCACCCTGCATAGCGTGCGCCGTCATCGCCAGAATCGGAAGACGCACTCCGGTAATGGTTTCGCGCGCACGAATTTCTCGCGTTGCCTCGAGCCCGCCCAATTCCGGCATCTGCACGTCCATTAAAACCAGATCGAATTTGTGTTTTTCAATCGCAACGAGCGCCTGGCGCCCGTTTTCCGCAAGGATCACCGAATGCCCGCGCCTTTCGAGCAGGTGGAGCACGAGTTCCTGATTCACCGGGTTGTCCTCCGCCACGAGGATGCGCAACGGCCGGTGGCATCCGCGCGCCCGGCGGCGCGCTGCCGACGGGCGAATCTTCTGCCGGCCCGGAACGTGCAGCACGGTCACGATCGCATCCCAGAGCTCCGACTGTTTGATCGGTTTTGCCAGCGCTACCGCCGCGCCCTGACTCTTCGCGCGCGTCAGATCTTCTCTCCTCCCCGCCGACGTGAGCAGGATGACCGTTGCATCGCGCAATTCCGGATTCTGCTTGATGCGCGAAGTCACTTCGAACCCATCCATCTCCGGCATGTGCGCATCGAGCAGAACCAGTCGAAACGGATTTCCGTCCGTGCGCGCTCGCTCCAACGCTTCCATCGCCTTCGCGCCGTTTTCGGCCGCCACGGGTTTCATCCGCCAGTTCGAAATCATCTCTTCCAGAATGCGCCGGTTCGTTTCGTTGTCGTCCACCACCAGCACAGGCAGATCGCGCAGCTTCACCGGCGCCGGTTCCGGCATTTTTTCAGCCGCCGATCTCTGCAGCCCAAAACGCGCCGTGAAATGAAATGTACTTCCGCGTCCGAGTTCGCTCTCTACCCAGATTCGCCCGCCCATCAGCTCGGTGAGCTGCGAAGAAATCGCAAGCCCAAGTCCCGTGCCGCCGTACTTCCGCGTCGTCGAGCTGTCAGCCTGCGCGAACGCTTCGAAAATGCGATCTCGCTTTTCAGGAGGGATGCCGATGCCCGTGTCGGTTACGGAGAAATGCAACACCACTTCCGCGCCCGCTCTCGATTCCACTGCTGCGTGCAGGACCACTTCCCCTTGCGCGGTGAACTTGATCGCATTGCCGACCAGATTGACGACGATGCGGCGCAGGCGCTCCGGATCGCCGACCAGCTCGTCCGGAATTTCAGGCGGAATGTGGCACGCCAATTCGATCGCCTTCTGCTGCGCACGGACTGCCAGAACCTTCAGCGTGTCCTCAAGCGTGTCGCGCAGCTTGAACTCGACGCGATCGAGCTCGAGCTTTCGCGCCTCCACCTTCGAGAAATCGAGAATGTCGTTGATCAGATTCAGCAGCGATGCGGCGGAATTCTTCACCGTTCGCAGATACTCGCGCTGTTCCGGGGTCAGCTTGGTTTCGAGCGCGAGCTCGGTCATTCCGACGATCGCGTTCATCGGCGTCCGAATTTCGTGACTCATGTTCGCGAGGAATTCACTCTTCGCACGCGTCGCTTCCTCCGCCTTCTGTTTGGCCACTTCCAGCTCTTTCACAAGTTGCGCGAGCCGCCGCGCGTCTTCCTCCTGCGCCTGCCGCGCCGCTTCGAGATAATCGGCGTAGTGCTTCAATTCGGTCTCCGCGTGCCGCCGCTCGATGAACTGGCCGATCTGGCTTCCGATGGAATCGAACATCTCGAGCAGTTCGTCCTCCGGCTTGCGAATTTCGCGGCTGTAGAATTCGATCACGCCCATCACTTGCGCGCCGATGCGAATCGGAAATGCAAATGCCGACCGCAGGCCGTCCTGGTCGCCGATCGCAGCGCGTGGAAAATTTTCTTCGCTCCGCACATCGGGAATCCAGTTCGATTGGCCGGTCGCCCAGACCCGGCCCGGGAGTCCGAGGCCCTTCTTAAACGATGCTTCCCGCGTGGCCTTCACGAAGTTTGGAAATTCCAGTTGCGGAGGATGCCACAGGTCGGAGCAATGGAGCGAATCGGCGTTCTCATCCACGCGCCATATGGCGCCCAGTTCCCAGCCCAGCCCTTCACATATGGACTTCAATATCAGTGACGAAGCTCCATCGAGCGTCTCCGCATCCGCGAGCACACGCGTGATCGCGTAGCCCGCCGCGAGCCGCCGCTCGGCGCGTTTTCGAAGTGTGATGTCGCGCGCGACCGCAAATACAAGCTGCTGCTCGCTGCTCGGCGTGGCATTCCAGAGCAGCCAGATATACGTGCCGTCGCCGCAGCGGTATCGATTCTCGAAGGAAATCGTCTGAAATCCCTCGCCCAGTTTTCTTGCTTCGCGGATCGTGGCGTCGCGGTCGTCCGGATGGACAAAATCGAGGTACGGGCGCGTAAGCAGCTCGGCTGTCGGGATGCCGAGCGTTTTCTCCCACGCCGGATTCACGCGTTTGAAATACCCGTCGAAACCGGCAATACCGAGCATGTCGAGCGAGACCATGAAGAGCTGGTCAATTTCCTCCTCGGCAAGGCGGCGCTCGCGGATGGCGCGCGACAAATCGGAAACGCTGCGGCGAAGTTCGAACTGTGTCACAACTAACCGGCTCAGCGCCTTCAGCGCCTCGCGCTGATCCGTCGAGAGCTCTCGCGGAACGCGGTCGATCACGCAAAGCGTCCCGAGCGCGTGGCCTTCTTGCGTGATCAGCGGCGCGCCCGCATAAAAACGCACGTTCGGCCGATCGGTGACCAGCGGGTTCGTCTTGAAACGATCGTCCGCAAGCGCATCCTGGACGACGAAGACATCCGGCTGGAGGATGGCGTGCGCGCAGAACGCCACATCGCGCGGCGTTTCCGGTTCAGTGATTCCGATTTTCGCCTTGAACCATTGGCGCTCGGCATCTACCAGGCTGACGAGCGCGATCGGCGTTCCGCAAATCAACGCTGCCATGCGCGACAGGTCGTCAAACTCCTGTTCCGGAAGCGTATCCAGAATGGCGTACCGCTGTAGAGTTTCGAGTCGCGCCGCTTCGTTTTCGGGTAGGGGCGCTTTCATGGCGGGAAAAGAACCCGGCTACGAGCCATCTTATTGCGCCCGCGCCGGTCAAGTCAACGAGAGGCCCACCAAGGCTCGGCCGCAATGCAAATTCAAATCCGTTGGCGACGCGCCCGTCGATACCGATCTATCGCAGGCTCTTGTCCTCGATCCACTCGGCGATGCGCGCCAACGCCTTCTGCAGGAGTTCGGGATCGCCGCCGTAGCCGAGTCGCACGAACGACTTCATTCCCACGTGCTCGCCGGGAACAATCAGAACCTCCTTCTTGGCGCGCAGCTCCTCGGCCATCTCCACGGAATTCCATCCATCGCGGAGCCCCGCGTAAGCGATTGCACCGGCCTGTGGCGGAATATGCGAAAACGTGCCGCCGTGGGCTGTGAGCCATTCGCGAATGATTGGATAATTTTGCCGCAGGATCTGACGGGTCCGCCCGAGGATCCAATCGCGGCGCTTCGGTTCGAGCGCCACCGAAGCCAGTCGGTCCGTCAACATGGACGGCCCAATGCTTGTGTAGTCGTGATATCCCCACATTCTCTCGACCACGTCGGGCGGCCCCACGATCCAGCCGGTCCGCAAGCCCGGCAGGCCATAAGCCTTCGAAAGTCCGCCCGTGCAAATCACGCGGTCGTAGCTGCCCCAAAAACTCGGCGTCATCGCTCCCTCGAGCTCCGCGCCTCGATAGACTTCATCCGCGACGATCCACGCGCCGGCCTTCGCAGCCGCCGCGACGATCGCGGCGCGCTCCGCTTTCTTGAGGATCGCACCGGTTGGATTGTTTGGGTTGCAGACGGCTACCATGCGTGTTTTCGGAGTGACGAGCCGCGGCAATTCATCCAGGTCCATCCCCCACTGCAGCTTTTCCCGGAGCCAGAGCGGCTTGACCATTGCGCCAAACGCGCTCGCGACGCCTCCAATCTGCATGTAATTGGGCATCGTAAACACAACTTCGTCGCCCGGTTCGATGAGTGCCCACGTTGAAATATAATTCGCTTCCGAACCGCCGCACGTGACCAGAATGTTTTCCATCCGCGCGCCCGGGTAGAGTTCCGCGATCCGCGAACGCAATTCCTCGCTTCCGTTCGATTGCGGATATCCCTGCGGCACATTCAGGACTCTTCGCAGCGTTTCCGAGTCGGGCACCAATTCCGCCGTCGTGAGCGGATGGACGCCGCTCTCCGAAATATTCAGCTCGACTTTGTTCTCCCACACCGATTGCCAGCGTTCGAGTTCGAAAGGTTGTACTCGCATTGGAAATTCCTCGAGAAGCGAATCTGCGCCGAGCGCGCTCCGATTGCCTCAGAAATGTATGCGAAGAGACACCGTTTCCCAAGCGAATTCCGCGCTTCGCCGATTGCGGTCAATTCCGGCAACGCAAGAAAATCGCGCGCACGTGCGATAAGATAGAGCCTGCAACTCGTTGGCGCAGTATTTTCGGAGGTCTTGATGAATGGACGGACAGTGATTCTCACCGCCCTCGCGGCATTCGCATCTCTTGGAGCGCTCGCGGGAAGTATTCTGGCACAGGGGCCAACCACGAGTTCATGGACTTTCGCCGTCTCGGGCGACTCGCGCAACTGCGGCGATGTCGTGATGCCCGCGATCGCCGCCGGCGTGAAGCAGAAAGGTGCCTCGTTCTACTGGCACCTTGGCGACTTTCGCGCCATCTACAATTTCGACGAAGACATGCAGCACCAGCCAGGGCATCTCGCGAAGCCGATGAGCATCAGCGAATACCTCGACATCTCATGGGACGACTTCCTCCAGAATCAAATTGCTCCGTTCACGCCGGTTCGCGTTTTTCTCGGAATCGGCAATCACGACACGAACTCTCCCAAGACGCGTGATCAATTCATCATTCAGTTTGCCGATTGGCTCGACGCGCCCGTCCTTCAGCAGCAGCGGCTTCACGACAATCCAAATGACCGTAAGCCGAAAACTTATTTTCACTGGATTCAAGACGGCGTTGACTTCATCAATCTCGACAACGCTACGAACGACCAGTTTGATTGGGGCCAGCTCAGATGGTTTGAGCGCGTCCTGCAAGCCGATTCCTCCGATCCCCGCATCACCACTTTTGTCGTCGGCATGCACGAAGCGCTTCCGGAAAGCATTTCACGCGGCCACAGCATGAACCAGTCTGGCACCGGAACGGAAAGTGGACTGCGTGTCTATCGCGATCTATTGAAAGTCCAAAATGAAGCGCACAAACATGTCTACGTGATCGCGAGCCATTCGCACTATTACATGGACGGAACCTTCAACACCGAATACTGGCGCACGAACGGTGGCGTTTTGCCGGGATGGATTGTCGGCACCGCCGGCGCAGTCCGCTACAAATTGCCGCCGGAAGCGAAGGACGCGCACGCCGCGGAAACTAACGTTTACGGTTTCCTGATCGGCACTGTGAAGCCGGGCGGCGAAATCGAATTCGCGTATCAACGTCTGAATGAATCGGACGTTCCTGCGCCGATCGCGGACCGGTACACACCACAATTCGTTCACTGGTGCTTTGTGGAAAATTCGGATGCTCACTAGGACATTAATTCTCGGATGAGAGTCGGAACAATGGGATCTGAGGGTGTCCTGATTTCCCGGAAGTAGATTTCGCGCGGGTCAGCGCTTCGTACGGTTCGCAAACGCGATCGTAAGCATTGTCTTCTGTTCCATCTCGTGTGCCTTGTGCGAACCCGTCGCCGGGCTCGCGCTGGCCGAGCGCTTCACGGAAAGCACGGAACGCCCGCGCGCCAGCCGCTCGAGTCGCGGCAACAAAAATGCCAGCGCTCCCATATTCGCGGGCTCTTCCTGCACCCATACAAATTCTCGCGCGTCCGCGTGGCGGTCCATTTCCGCCGCCAGCTCGGTCTCCGGAAATGGATAGAGCTGCTCGAGAAAAACAATCGCAGTTGCCGTGTCTTTGCGGCGCTTTCGCTCCGCCATCAGTTCGTGCCCGATTTTTCCGGTGCAGAGAAGCACGCGCGCCGCTGAGCCGTCGCCGCCATCCGGAATCACCGGCTGGTATCGCGCAGCGGAGAAAGTGGCTAGCGACGAAGAGGCAGCCGGATTTCGCAGCATGCTCTTCGGCGTGAATACAACGAGCGGTTTGCGCCATTTGCGCAATGCCTGGCGGCGCAACAGGTGAAAATATTGTGCCGCCGTTGATGGCTGGCAAATCTGCATATTGTCGCGCGCGGCGAGCTGGAGAAAACGCTCGATGCGCGCGCTCGAATGTTCCGGCCCTTGGCCTTCGTAACCGTGCGGCAGCAAGAGCGTGAGCCCCGAGAGCAAGCCCCACTTGTCTTCCCCCGCGACGACGAACTGGTCAATGATGATCTGCGCGCCGTTGGCGAAATCGCCGAACTGCGCTTCCCACAGAACCAGCGCCTCCGGATAGTCGCGGCTAAAGCCGTACTCAAATCCAAGGACCGAAGCCTCTGAAAGCGTCGAGTTGTAAACGTCGAACCATGCCTGGTCAGGCGCGACGTGCTGGAGCGGAACGAATTCCTCCTCCGTTTCGATGTCGATCAGCGCGGAGTGCCGTTGATTGAAAGTCCCGCGGCAGGTGTCCTGCCCGGTGAGCCGCACGGGAGTTCCCTGTTTCAGAAGCGCGCCAAACGCCAGCGCCTCGGCCATGCCGTAATCGAGCGGGCGCTTGCCGTGCACCATCTCGAGCCGCTGCTCGAGTAGTTTTTTCACTTTCGGATGAATGTGAAATCCATCGGGGTAGCGCGCGAGCGCCTCGCCGATCTTCGCGAGTTCCGGCTGCGCGACTCCCGTGTCCACTTCAAGTGAAGCGTCGTAACGCCCGCCGCGGTATGCGCTCCAGTAGGCGGGTAAGCTGCGCATCGGCGGATTTTTCTCGACATCCTCAGCGCGCTTCTGCGCGGCGTCAAGCTCTTCGCGTACGCGGGCAACAATGGGAGCGGGATCAACGCCGATTCTTTCGGCGTAGATTTTCCAGAGCGGCGAGTGCGCCTCAATTTTTCTGTAGCGCAGCGGTTGCGTGATGGTTGGGTCGTCCACTTCGCTGTGGCCGTGGCGGCGATAGCCGATCAGGTCGATCACGGCAGGCGCCCCGAATTCGCATCGATACTCAAGAGCGATGCGGCCGATGCGAACGACGCTTTCAGGGTCCTCTGCGTTGACGTGAAAAATCGGAATCGGCAGCCGCTTCGCGAGATCCGAAGAGAAGCGCGAGGAAAATTCATCGCGCGGGTTGGTCGTGAAACCGATAAGGTTGTTGACGATGATGTGAATCGAACCGCCGACGGTGTAACCGGCGGTTCCGGATTGGTTCAGCGTCTCGGCAAAAATGCCTTGGCCGGCGAACGCGGCGTCGCCGTGCATGAGGATGGGAACCACTTTGCGCTGACCCTCTTCGCCGAGGCGCTCCTGCTTGGCGCGGGCGCGGCCGTTGGCGACGGGATCGACGGCTTCGAGATGGCTCGGATTTGAGACGAGATGAATGGCGAGCGCGCGGCCATTGGCAGCGAAGAATTCGCCCGTCGCGCCCAGGTGATATTTCACGTCGCCGCCGCCGAGAATGCTGCGCGGGTCCACATCTTCGAATTTCGCGAAGACTTCCGCCGCATCGCGGCCCACGGTGTGAACCATCACGTTGAGCCGCCCGCGATGGCTCATCGCGAGCACAGCCTGCTCGGCGCCCTGCTCGGCCGAAGCGTTCAGGATGGAATCAAGAAGAGGAAGGAGCGCTGCATTTCCTTCTAGCGAATAGCGCTTCGTGCCAAGATAGCGCGTTTGCAGAACCTGTTCGAATATCTCGGCACGGATCAGCCTTTCGAGAATTTTCTCCCGGTCGGGTTCAGTCGGCGCTGATTCCATTTGCTTGCGAACCCATTCGCGAGATCGCGCGTCCGGAATGTGCATGAATTCGGCGCCGATGCTCCCGCAGTAAACTCGCCGCGCTGCTTCCGCATCCGCGCCGGAGAGATCGAGTTCAGGCAGAGGAACAGGCGGAAGATCTCCCAGCGGATCGAGGTTCGCCTGAAGATATCCCCAGCGCCGAAACGTCTCCCAGATGCGCTCCTGCGCATCTCGTGCTGCACCGGAATCCACAATTGCTTGATGCCGCGCCATTCTTCTCCCCTGATTTCCGTATCCATTATACCGGGCTTCGGCACGGCACAATCCCTTTTGGCCTTAGCGCCCACACAGCGGAAGATTTCAATCCGGAGTCCACGCACCCATCAGCTTCCGAAGCATGACGAACTGTCCTAAGTGATAGGAGTTGTGGTCGGCGACGAGGAGCGCTTCGCGCAAAATCGTCTGGCCCGAACCGTGCGGAATCGGCGCGAGTAAGTCCGTCTTCGGATCGGTCACCAGTTTCCCCACTGCTTCGAGGTCTTGCTCAAAAGCCTTCACGCTTTTTTCCCACGCCGCGGGGTTCGGCGGCGCGGCGCTCTTCGGCCAGTAACCGGAAGGCCAGTCCGGCGACTTATGCTTTGCATCGCGGCAGAATTCCAGAATGTCCCACTGCCCGATCCGGACGTGTTCGAGCAGCTCCCACGCGGAATAGGGCGCTCCGCCGGGTTTCGCACCTCGCTGTTTCTCTTCGAGTCCGGCAAACGCTTTTTTCCAATCTACGTGCGCCTCGCCCCAAGCCAGAGCCCTTCGCAATTGTTCGCGCAATGCTTTTTCGTCCATCGAGTCCTCCTTTCGTTGTGAAAATCAATCTTAGGCGGGCGCTTGCAAGTGGTCAACCAGCGCGGCACGAGGAGCATTCGCGAACTTGTTCGATGGGGCGGCGCGGCGTATTATCCGTGCGACTTCACTTTCCGGAGTGTGCCATGTCCAATGCAATTTTTTCTCGGCGCGATTTTTCCCGCGTCATCGGTCAATCGCTCGCGCTGGCTCTCGCCGCGCCTCATTTCCGCGCGGCGGCTGCGAGACCGAACGTGAATCCGTCGCGCGCGGACGCCGTTCGCATCAACGCCAACGAAAATCCCTATGGTCCGCCTCCGAAAGCCCTCGAAGCGCTCGCCACCTGCGGCGGGATTGCATGCCGCTATCCGAATGACGAGTATGTGCAAATGATCGACGCCCTCGCCCAACTTCATGGCGTAGGCCGTGACAACATCGTTCTCGGGTGCGGGTCAACGGAAATCCTGCGCGTGGCCGACATGGCGTTTCTCAAACCCGGCCAAAACGTCGTAGCGGCGGAGCCCACATTCGAAGCGGTTCTCGAGTATGCCCGCGTGACGCGAGCCGAGCCCGTCAAGGTTCCCCTCACGCCGGATCATCGCCACGACCTGCCGAAAATGGCTGCCGCGTGCACTTCAAAGACGGGCCTCGTTTACATCTGCAATCCGAACAACCCCACGGGCACAATCGTTTCGCGCGATGAAATCGCCGATTTCATCCCTCGCGTTCCCTCCTCCACTCTGATTCTCATTGACGAGGCCTACCATCATTTCGTGGAGAACCCGCGCTACGCGACCTCGCTCGAGTGGATCGGAAAGCATCCGAATATCGTGATTGCGCGGACGTTTTCAAAAATCTACGGCATGGCGGGGATGCGCCTCGGCTACGCGGTCGGCGCAAAAGAAACGATCGCGCGAATGCGCGAGCACCTCGTCGAAGACAACGCCAACGCCGCGGTGCTTTCGGCGGCGATGGTAAGCCTGGGCGATACCGGGCACATCGCGTCCTGCCGCAAGCGTTTGAACGATACGCGCCGCTGGGTCACGGATCAGCTCGGGAAAGATGGTTGGACCGTCGTGCCGTCGGAAGCGAACTTCGTGATGATCGACATGGGGCGCGACGTTCGCCCAATCATTCAGGAATTCCGCACGCGAAATATTCTCGTCGGCCGGCGCTTTCCCTCGATGGGCAATTTTCTCCGCGTCAGCATCGGAACGCAGCCGGACATGGAATCGTTTCTTTCCGCCTTCCGCGAGATCGCGTCTGCCGACAAATCGAAAGCCGCATAAATGCAAAAGCCCTTCTCCGCGCCCGTTCGCGCCGAGAAGGGCCTGCAAAAACAGCTTTCCCACTCTGTCAAGGTAGTCCCCGGGCAGCCCGAGATTCCCCCGGGCTTCTCCGTCCTGCCGGCAAGAGTGCCCGGCGGGCTTCAGGCTCGCGGCGCAGCCGGAATTTCGGCTAGGCCGTTGCGCTCGGAGCGCTCACCGATCGCCGCAGTTGAAAACATTCGCGGCAATAGACCGGGCGCCCTTGCGTGGGCTTGAAGGGAACTGTTGTTTCTTTTCCGCACTGGGAGCAAACCGTCTTGGTTTCGACGCGCTGCACATTTCCCGAAACCGAGCCGCCGCCCTGCGTGCGGTTGGCCTTGCATGCTTTACACCGCTTGGGCTCGTTCTTAAAACCCTTGTCGGCGAAAAACATCTGTTCGCCGGCGGTAAAAACGAACTCGGCCCCACACTCCGCGCACTTCAGAACCCTGTCGTGGTATTCCATGCGCTGCTCCGAGACCTAGCTGGGACAGGACTCGCAGCGGTCGGTACAGCCCACGTCAGACGAGGAAGGGATTCGCTGGACACTTCTGCGGTTCCCACCGGACGGCTGGCACGAAGCTGCTTGGGCGAACCCAAGTGAACTGATCGCTTAATCCTGTTCACGCCTTTGTTTCTTGCGGAGGCGCTTGCGTGAGAGGGCCTGCTTGGCTCGACGCTTTTCCCCGGGCTTCATGTAGTAGCTGTGCTTCTTGATTTCCTTGATGATATCTTCCGACTGCACTTTCCTCTTGAAGCGCCGGAGAGCATTTTCCAAAGACTCGCCCTCTTGAATGACAACTTCCGCCACGCGATTTCACCCCCGTTCCCCGTTGGATGTTGTGTTGGACTGCTGGAATGACATCAGTTTAGCCGGAACACCCTCGAACCGGCAATTGCCAAGTTCTTCTATCGGAGGCTACCCTCCAAGTCAAGGCTTAAATTGTAAATCCGCCCGCGTGACTTCTTGCGTAACTTTTTAGTCAATACTCGGGGTTCAAGTCCCCCGAGGAGCCCCTCCCCGGACGCC
>JBAWGF010000327.1:0-2030 GCA_049592615.1 Candidatus Acidiferrales bacterium | reverse complement strand
GTTCGCTTCTTCGAAGATCTTGCCCAGGACACTCGCTTCGCGATGCGCATTCTGCGTAAGTCTCCGGGCTTTACCGCCGTCGCCGTGCTGACGCTAGCTCTAGGCATTGGCGCGAATACCTCCATCTACAGTTTGGTGAGCGCCGTATTGGTTCATGCCCTTCCGTTTCGTGAGCCCGCGAAGCTCATGTGGGTGTGGTGCACCCGGGTAGACCGCGAAAAAGCTTTCGCATCGATTCCTAACTTCTACGACTATCGCGACCAGAACAAAGTCCTCGAGGGACTCGCTGCTTTCGGTTTCTGGAATCCGAACCTGACGGGGTTGGGGAGGCCGGAACGCTTGCAAGGAATTCGCATTTCGGCTGGCGCGTTTGATTTGCTGGGGGCGAGGGCGCTCAAGGGCCGCGCACTTCTGCCTGAGGATGACAACCCTGAAGGCGGGAAAGTAGTGGTGGTGAGTTACGGGTTGTGGCAACGGCTGGGCGGGGATGACGCATTGATTGGGAAAGCACTCTCCCTCAATGATGAGAGCTACACGGTCGTGGGTGTCCTTCCCCCGAACTTTGTGTTTCCGGCAACAGCCGCCCAATTGGCGATCCCGCTGCGGCCCGAGGGGGACCCGCGCCGCTTCGACCGGGGCGACCGATTTTTGCGCCTGCTGGGAAGACTCAAGCCAGGCGTTTCGCAGGGCGAGGCCCAAGCGCAGTTGAGCATGATCGCGATTCACCTGAGCCACGAATACCCCAAGACGAATGCAAAAGACACGGGAACCAGGCTCGTGCCGCTGCAACAAGAGATTACCGGCGATTTCCGGCTCGCGCTGCTGGTGTTGTTGGGGGCGGTAGGACTGGTTTTGCTGATCGTTTGCAGCAACCTGGCTAATCTGCTGCTGTCACGGGCGACGGCGCGCCGTAAGGAGATCGCCATCCGTGTGGCTCTCGGAGGCGCAAGGGCTCGGCTGATCCGGCAACTCTTGACGGAAAGCATGCTGCTTGCGGGCTTGGGATCCGTGTTGGGAGTAGCGCTTGCGATGTGGATCTTCCCTGCGCTTCTGACGCTGACTCCCCTCGAGTTGCCTCGCTCCGGTGAGATCCATCTCGATGGTGGTGTGTTTGCGTTTGTGCTCGGTGTTTCTCTTTTTGCTGGATTGCTCTTCGGCCTTGCGCCTGCGCTTCGCGCCACCAGGTTGGACTTGAACGAGGAGTTGAAAGCAGGCGGCCGCAGTTCCTTCAACGGCGCGCGCCACAACCGCTTGCGTGAAATCCTGGTCATGGCGGAAGTGGCGTTATCGCTCGTTTTGCTCGTCGGGGCTGGATTGTTCCTCAAAAGGGTTGCGCGCATCCAGGCCGTTGAGCCTGGATTTGATCCAGCGCACCTGCTTACTGTTCGATTGTCCTTGCCCAAAGTGGCGTATCGAAAGACAGCCGACCTCACGATTTTTTATCGTAAGCTCAGGTCGAACCTGCTCCAATTGCCCGGCGTTCAGGCCGCGGGTGCGGTGTCGGGCCTGCCGCTCAGCGGTTCGTGGGCCACGACGGATTTCTCGGTGGACGGGCATCCTCCCCCCTCTCCGTCGGACGTGCCGTCGGCGCAATACCGTTTCGTAACTCCGGGCTACTTCGCGGCGATGCAAATTCCCATTCTGCGCGGCCGCGATCTTGATGAGAGCGACACCGCGGAATCCGGGAGGGTGACTTTAATCAGCCAGAAACTAGCCCACCGGTTTTTTGGGGACGTCAATCCCATCGGCGCGCACATTCAGGTAGACAACGGCAAGCCGAATCCACCGGAGGTTGAGATCGTCGGGGTCGTTGGCGACGTTAAGCACCTCAGTCTCGACGCCCCACCCACAGCGGACATCTACATTCCGTTCCAGCAAATGCCGGAAGGGTGGGTTCTTTATGTGACCAACAACATGCATTGGGCGGTGCGTTGTACATCAGACCCAACGGCTTTGGCGCCAACGGTGGGGCGGGAGATCGAAGACTTGGACGGAAACATCGCCGCCTCCAACCTTTGGACCATGCAGCA
>JBAWGF010000326.1:0-17101 GCA_049592615.1 Candidatus Acidiferrales bacterium | reverse complement strand
GTCTTGCTCCACGGATTCATCAAGAAAACGCAGAAGACGCCCGACGGCGACTTCGAGCTGGCACGGAGCAACAAGAGTAAGCACAAAAGGGGACTCCAATGAAAGTAAGAAAAAAACACAAGGCCAGGGATCACAGTGGTTCGACCTTCGACAGTTTTCTCGAACAGGAAGGAATTCGGGAAGAAGTAGAAGCTGTCGCCATCAAGCGGGTGCTGGCTTGGCAGCTTGAACAGGCCATGCAAGAACAGCAGAAGACCAAACAGGCGATGGCGAAGCAGCTTCGCACCAGCCGGTCACAGTTGGACCGTCTGCTGGACCCTCAGAACATTTCTGTGACTCTCGATACGATCACTCGGGCAGCCAGGGCGCTTGGTAAACGCGTAATCCTGCGCGTTGCAGACGTGAAGACCAAGCGCGCGTAGTTCTCGCCCGCGCGGACCAATCATGAATCCCAACGACGGAGACCGACGCTAGTTCAGCGCCACGGAGCCGGCAAACCTCCACCAACTCCACACAAACGCAGGCTTGACACGTTTGCGCGACGTGGTATGAACGAAGAGTAGAAACTTGAGCTATAGAACGAGCGCCCGGCGGAAGTCACGCTGAGGGCGCTTTTGTATTTTGGGGAAGAATGACGATTTCAGTCCGTCAGTGAATGTCAGACTGAAATGAGGTTAAATGATTGAAAACAAACAATCGAGACCTCACCAGCCCGTCAGTGATTTTCACCCCCTCGCCGCCCACTTGGGCACAAGGCAAGCGCTGGAGCCATGTCCATGAGCAGAGGGCAATTTATTGCTCGGAGCGACCGCACCAGTCCTGCCCGCCGCGGCGAGCCCGCCAAGCCATCGGCTAATCGCCAACTCTCCGAATTAGAATCTCGCTTAATTCGCTCAAAACAAACCAGCGACGACACTTCTAATCGCCAACTTTTGAGCGTCCTGCGACAATCTTCGAGCTGCCAGACCCGTGGTCAAGCATTCGCATCGGGACGAACATGCTAGAATGGCCGCGCGCGAACATGCGCCTGCTCGACAAATATATCTGCCGCGAAGTCGCCTCTCACTCCGGCCTGGGGCTGGCGGTTTTTACATTCGTTTTTTTCGTTCCCCAACTCGTGCGATTGATGGATTTGATCGTCCGCCATTCGGGCGGCGCGGGGACAGTCGCGCTTCTCTTCCTTTGCTCGCTCCCGCCAGTCCTTGCATTCACGGTGCCGATGGCTGTTCTTGTCGGCGTGCTGATTGGTCTCGGGCGGCTCTCGGCCGATAGCGAAATCGTTGCGTTGCACGCCTCGGGTATCAGCCTGCGACGTCTTTTGCTTCCCATCGGGTTTGTCGCCATCGGCTGCGCGTTCCTCACGCTGCTGATGACCTTCTGGCTCAGCCCCGCGTCCATCCGCACACTGCGCGGTCTCGAGGATCAGCTCCGTTCCTCGCAGGCGCCCTATGCGGTCCAGCCGCGCGTGTTTGACGAGCGTTTCCCTCACTTTGTCCTGTACGTGCAGGACGTGGAAGCTGCGGCGACTCGCTGGCGCGGCGTTTTCCTGGCGGAATCCGGCAACACCTCTGGCCCGCAGCACCTCACGATGGCCGAGGGAGCCATGATTTCCGCCGACCCGCAGAGCGGCCAACTCGAACTGCATTTGGGCAGCGGAAGCACCCACGAGTACGATCCCCGCGACCAGGATCACTACAACGTCACGACGTTCGGTGAGAGCGACATCCCGATCGACCTCACTACCGCTTCCGCTTCGAGCAAAAAAGTCGTGCTCTCCGAGTCCGAACAATCCGTATTCGCGCTTCTGGCCGACCGTGGCCCTGACTGGCGCGGCGCCCGCGTGGAATTCCAGCGCCGTATTGCGTTTCCCGCCGCGTGCCTCGTCTTCGCGCTGCTCGGCGTCCCGATCGGCGTGCGCCCTCGCCGCGGCGGCCGTGCTACGGGGCTGATTCTGACGCTCATCCTGATCGGCGGATATTATTTCTTGTTCGTCACCGGCGCGCACATGGCGCAACAAGGACGGATTTCCGCATGGCTTGGGATATGGGCGGCGAACATCGCCGCGGCCGTGATTGGCCTGTTTTTCTTGCGCCGCATCGAACAGATTCGCAAGCCGAGCCAGATCGTCGCGTGGTTCGAGACACTCTGGCTCAAACAGCAGCGGCGCGAATCGGACGCCGCGCCCATTCCCGTGTCGAACGGGCATGGTGCGAATGGGCCGATTGCCATCGCGAGGCCGGAGTCCGCGATCCGCTCAGGCGTGGGAGCGGGCAGCCCGGTAGGTTTTCCGATGCTGGTGGACATCTACTTGTTCCAGCGCTTCTTCTACTACTTTGGCGTGTTGCTCGCAGGGTTTGTTCTGATCTTTGACGCGTTTACTCTCTTCGATCTACTCGGCGACATTTCGAAGAATCACATCCCCGTCTCGATGGTCCTGAGCTACTTCCGCTTTCTCGTCCCGCTGATGGTGTACGAACTCGCGCCGCTCGCGACGCTCGTCTCGACGCTCGTCACGCTCGCCGTCCTCGCGAAGAACAACGAAGTCATCGCCTTCAAAGCCAGCGGTGTCAGCCTCTATAGGTTGGTGTTGCCGCTCACGCTCGCAGGATGCATCGTGGCCTCCGGAATGTTCCTCCTTGACGACACTTTCCTTCCCTACGCGAACCAGCGCCAGGACGCGCTGCGCAATCAAATCAAGGGCCGCCCCGCGCAAACTTATTTTCAGCCCGCCCGCCAGTGGATTTTCGGCGAGAACAACAAGATCTATAACTACGAACTCTTCGACCCGGACCACCAGCTCTTTGGTGGTCTGAACGTTTTCGAGCTTGATCCGCAAACTTTTCAAGTCAACCGGCGCATTTTCGCGACGCGCGCCACGTGGGAACCGTCGGAGAAAGCCTGGGTCTTGGCCGGCGGCTGGATCCGCGATTTCGACGGCGGCCAGGTGATTCACTACCTGCCGTTCAAGGTGGATTCGCTCCCCGAGTTGACCGAGCCGCCGAGCTACTTCCGCCGCGAGGTCCGGCAGTCCTATCAGATGAACTGGCGGCAGCTCGGCGAGTACACCGCGAGCCTTCATCAGGCGGGCTTCGACACTTCGCGCCTCACCGTGCAGTGGCATAAGAAATTCGCGTTTCCCTTGATTGCCGCGATTATTGTTTTTCTGGGCGCGCCCTTCGCGTTCCTGACGGGAACGCGAGGCGCCATTGGCGGGCTCGCTGTGGCGGTGGGAATCGGAGTTGTTTATTGGGCTACGGCTGCGCTCTTCGAGGCCATGGGCTCCGTCGGCCAGTTGCCTCCGCTGCTCGCCGGCTGGGCACCCGACGCTATTTTTGGATTTGTGGCGGTTTACTTTTTCCTGCGGATGCCGACGTAACGGTTCGAGCGATGTGCACTCCTGGAATTCCCGGCGCTCACCGGGGAGTAGCATCGCTCGGCCTTCCAAACGCCTCCCTCACTTTTGCGGAATTCAGATACCACGCCACCAGGACGACGATCCCCAGCCGGAGCAGCGTTAAAACTAAGGTTGACGCAGTCATTCCCGAGGTGCCCCTCACTGTCTCGACCACCGTCGCGATGATCGTCAGCGCCGCGAGTGCGAGCAGAACGAGTCGCGCCCAATTCTTGAGCTGGAGCAGCCCACGGCCCATCAGTCCCGCGACGATTGCCATTCCAAGAAAATATACCGGCAACATTGCTCCCAGCTTGAGCAATGGTGCGGGTCCCGCGCCGCCACCCGGCGCCATTCCTTCGAGCAAGACGCGCAATTGGCTGGGATACCGGATCGACATCACAATCAATACAACATACGTGGCGACGTTGAAGAATAGCAGCGCGGAAAGAACTGTTACGCCGAGTGGCCGGGGTCGCATAGGGATTCTCCTTGCCGGACTTAAAACTGAAAGTGAATGCGGGTCCGATATGCCGCTCTCTTACCCCTGCGGGCTTCGTGTGTCAAACAATTTCACCGCGGCACGAGCGACCGGATTTTCTGAATCACGAGATCGATTCCCACTTCGTTGTGAGCGCCTTCGGGAATTATCACGTCCGCGTAGCGCTTCGATGGCTCGACAAATTCCATGTGCATCGGCCGCACGGTGGTGGTGTATTGCTCGACGACCATTTCCATCGTGCGTCCGCGCTCGCGGATGTCGCGCACGAGGCGCCGGATGAATCGCAAGTCCGCGTCGGTATCGACGAAAAGTTTGAGGTCCATCAAATCGCGCAGGGCGCGATTTTCGAAAATCAAAATTCCCTCGATGATGATCGCGGGGCGGGGATCGATTCGCACGCTTCGTTCCGACCGCTGAAATTTCGCGAAATCGTATGTGGGGCGCTCGATCGCCCTGCCGCTCCGCAATTGGCCAACGTGCTCGACGAGCAGCGGCGTGTCCATCGAATCCGGATGATCGAAATTCTGCTTGGTGCGTTCCTCGAAGGCGAGCTCGGGGAAATCTTTGTAGTAGTTGTCCTGCTCGAGGACGACGACGTTGGCCACGGAGATAGCTTCGATAATCCGGTTCGTGATCGTCGTCTTTCCCGAGCCGGTGCCGCCGCAGATTCCGATGATCAGTGGCCGACTGTCGAGTGGTCGAATCGAGCGTCGCTCCTATTTCTTCTTCTTGCGGTTCCGCTTTTCTTCAATCACCGCTTGCGCGGCTGCGAGCCTTGCAATGGGAACGCAGAAGGGCGTCGCGCTGACGTAGTCCATGCCCACGCGGTGACAGAATTTCACGCTTTCGGCTTCCCCTCCATGCTCGCCGCAGATTCCTACTTCGAGTCCGGGCCGCGTTTTGCGCCCGAGCTTGATCCCCATCTCGACTAGGAGCCCCACTCCCGGGATGTCGAGCGATTGGAACGGGTCGGCGCGGAAGATCGCGCCTTTGCGCTCGTCCACATACTCGGGCAGGAACCGCCCCGCGTCGTCGCGCGAAAGACCCATGGTCGTTTGCGTCAGGTCGTTTGTGCCGAACGAAAAGAACTCGGCGATCTCGGCAATCTGATCCGCGAGCAACGCCGCGCGCGGCAGCTCGATCATCGTCCCCACCAGATAGTGAAGTTTTACTTTAGCTTTCGAGATGATCGCTTCGGCGACACGGCGAGTGGCATCGTCGAGGATTTTCATTTCCTTTTTGTCCATGGTGAGCGGATGCATGACCTCAGGTATTACTTTAATGCCGCGCTTCTGACAATCAATCGCAGCCTCAATGATCGCCTGGACCTGCATCTCAAGAATTTCGGGATAGGTGATCGCGAGACGGCATCCGCGGTGCCCGAGCATCGGATTCGCTTCCTTCAGCTGCTCCATGCGGCGCTGGATTGCTTCCCGCGTGGTGCCGAGATTTTTCGCGAGTTCGTCCTGCTTTGCCGGGTCCTTTGGAAGAAACTCGTGAAGCGGAGGATCGATCAGGCGAATCACAACCGGCAAGCCATTCATCACCTCAAAAAGCCCGATGAAATCGCGCCGTTGGAAAGGCAGGAGTTTCGCCAGTGCCTTTCTTCGGTGCTCGGTAGTGTCCGCGAGGATCATTTCCTGAATCGCCTGCTGGCGCTCCTCGCTTTTTTCAGGATGCTCGAAATCCTTGAAAAACATGTGCTCGGTGCGGCAGAGGCCGATGCCCTCGGCTCCCATTTCGAGCGCCACGCGTGCGTCGTGCGGCGTATCCGCATTTGCGCGCACGCCGATTTTCCGCACTTTATCGGCCCATTTCATCAATGTGGCAAACGCAGCGGGCGGGTCCGGCCGCATCAGCGCAATCTGGCCCGTGTACACCGCGCCGTCGCTGCCGTCGAGCGTAATCCATTCGCCTTCACGCACCACGCGGCCATTCGCGCTCATCCGTTTTTGTTCTGCGTTGATGTCCAGCGTCTCCGCTCCTACGACGCAGCACTTCCCCCATCCGCGCGCCACCACCGCCGCGTGGCTTGTCTTCCCTCCCGTCGCCGTCAGGATTCCCTGCGCGACGAACATTCCGCCCACGTCCTCCGGGCTGGTTTCGCGGCGAACGAGAATTACTTTTTCTCCGCGTGCTGCCCATTCCTCGGCCTCATGCGCCGTGAACACAGCCTTGCCAACTGCCGCGCCGGGGACCGCGTTGACTCCCGTCACCACCTTGCGGCTTGCGAGTTCGGTTCGTTGCAGCGCGGGATCGAGCACCGGATAGAAAAGGCGCTCCACATCTTCCGGTTTGATTCTTTCAAGTGCTTCTTCAAGTTTTATGAGCCCTTCGTTCTTCATGTCGACGGCCATCTGGAATGCAGCCCCGGGCGAGCGCTTTCCCGTGCGCGTCTGAAGCATGTAGAGCTTCCCATTCTCGACTGTGAATTCGAGGTCCTGCATGTCGCGATAGTGCTTTTCAAGTGTCTGCCGAACGCGCTCGAGCTGTCGATACACCTTCGGCATGGTCTTTGCCATTTCCTTCAGGTGCATCGGCGTGCGAATTCCGGCGACGACGTCCTCACCCTGCGCGTTCAGGAGGAAGTCGCCGAAGAAAATCTTTTCGCCCGTCGAGGGGTCGCGCGTGAAACAAACGCCAGTGCCTGAATTATCTCCCGAGTTCCCGAATACCATTTGCACCACGTTGACGGCAGTGCCCAGCAGGCCCGTGATTTTCTCGACGCGCCGGTAAGTCACTGCCTTTTCGCCCATCCAGGATTCGAAGACGGCGCCAATCGCGCCCCAGAGCTGTTCCTCGGGATCTTCCGGGAAATCGCGTTTCGTCTTTTCCTTGAAGTATTGCTTGTATTCCTTCACAAGGTCGCGCCAGCCTTCGGCTGTAACCTGCGTATCATCTTTCACGCCAAGCCTGTTCTTCATTGCGCGGAGGCGCGCTTCGAGGTCTTCCTTCGGCAAACCAATGACGACGCTCGAGTACATTTGCACGAAGCGGCGATAGGCGTCGTAGGCGAAGCGGTCGTTCTGCGTGGCGCGCGCGAGTGCTTGGACCGATTTCTCATTCAAACCGAGGTTGAGAATCGTCTCCATCATGCCGGGCATGGAGCGCGCGGAACCCGAGCGAACGCTGACAAGGAGCGGGTCCTTCGCGTCACCCAGCTTTTTCCTGGTGAGTTTTTCGAGGCGCGAGAGGCTTCTCGCGACCTGGCCGCGCATCTCTTTCGGATATTTTCTTGTGTGCTTGAAGTAGTAGTCGCACGCTTCGGTGGTGATCGTGAAGCCTGCCGGAACCGGCAGGCCGATACGAGTCATCTCGGCGAGGCCCGCGCCCTTGCCGCCGAGCAAGTCTTTCATTTCGCCCGTGCCGTCCGACTTTCCTGCGCCAAAGAAATAAACGAATTTCATTTTTGACCTCGATAAATATTTATTCGCAGCGTTCGATCTCAAGAAAATTTGTCGGCGCGCCGACGATTTTTGCGCCGCGCAGGATTAAAGTAATACTTCCAATCAAAAATTACCGGGCTGCGGCGCGCGATGCTTCTTTTGAATCCTCCGCCGCGAGTTCCGAGAAATCCGCTATCGTCGAAAACTCCTTCAGCAAATGTGCGAGCAGTGCGATTCGGTTTTGCCGGACTTCGGCGTCTTCAACCATTACTAGAACTTTATCGAAGAACTGATCCACCGCCGGCCGCAAATGCGAAATCTTTTCGAGCGCCTCGCGATATCGCCCGGCCTTCTTCAATCGCTTCGCTTCTTCGCCAATCCCCTGCGCTGACGATTGCAATTCCTTCTCGGCCGGTTCGCGAAGGAGTTCCAGCTTGACGCTGCCCTGCCCCTTGTCTCCCGCGCCGGCAGATTTCTCAAGGATATTGCGAATACGTTTGAAGGCAGCGGCGAGCGGCGCAAAATCTTTTGTGTGGCGGATCGCCTTGAGAGCGGCGACGCGCTCGACCGCGTCCACCAGATCATCCCCGCCGGCCGCGAAAGCTGCGTTGATCTCGTCGTAGGCGAAGCCGCGGCGCTCGCGCAGTATGAACCGCGTGCGCTCGAGAAGAAAATCGAGCACTTGCCTTTCGACGGCTGCGGTCGCTTCGATTTTCGGAGCATGCTCCCTCAATGCCGTCGCTGCCGCGGAGACGGCGGCGGAAAGCGATATCCGCAAGTTTCGTTCGAGAAGGATTTTCACAATCCCAAGTGCGGCGCGGCGCAAAGCGAAAGGATCACTTGAACCTGTCGGGACTGCCCCAACGGCGAAGCATGCGACAAGCGAGTCGAGTTTGTCCGCGAGCGCGACGGCGCATCCGGTTAGATTGCGCGGAATGGGATCGTCGAGGCCAAGCGGCTTGTAATGATCGTACACGGCACAGGCGATTTGTTCGGGCTCGCCCTGTGCGCGCGCGTAGAGGCCACCGACAATTCCCTGCAACTCGGTAAACTCCCTGACCATTTCCGTCACAAGGTCGCATTTCGCAAGTTCCGCGGCGCGATCGGAGCCCGCGACATCGCCGCCTGAAACTCCGGAACTGAACCACTGCTCGGCAAGCCATCGCGCAATGGTGCGCATGCGTTCCACTTTGTCGCGGTAGGTTCCGAGGCGCGATTCGTAGGTGACATGCGCTAGTTTTGGAAGGTAGTCGGCGAGCCGACATTTTTGATCCGTGGTCCAGAAAAATTGTGCGTCCGCGAAACGCGCGCGCAGCACGCGCTCGTGACCGGCGCGGACGAGTCCCTTCGGATCACTCGGCAAATTGATCACAGCAAGAAAATGCGGCGCGAGTTCTCCGCGGCGATCTTCAAGGCCGAAGTATTTTTGATGATCGCGCATGACGGTGATGAGGATTTCTTCGGGGAGCGCAAGGAATGCGGGATCGAAATCGCCGAGGATTACGCTTGGGTACTCGTTCAAGTAGGTCACAAGCTCAAGCAGTTCCGCGTCTTCGTGCGGGCGGAGTTGCTTGCGGCTCGAGAGCGAATGAATCTCCGCGACAATTTTCTTGTGGCGCACTTCCGGCCGGCACAATACAAAGTTTTTCTTTAACCTTGCCTCGTAGTCGCGGGGGCCGCCGAGCGGGACATTTTTCTTTCCGAGGAAGCGATGCCCTTCGGTGCGGTTCCCTGCCCTGACGCCCGCAAAGGAAAAAGGAATTATTTTACCGTCGAGCAACGCGACGATCCAACGGACCGGGCGAATGAAGCGCGGGCCGTGCGCGCCAGTCCAATACATTGAGCGCGGCCAGGAAATTTCCTGGATCGCCTGCGGAAGAACTTCCGAAAGAATTTCGGAGGCGAGCCGCCCGCGGACGATTTGTCTTACGGCGAGGTATTCTCCCTTCGGCGTTTGCACGATGGAGAGCTTCGAGACCGCGACTCCCTGTTTTTCCGCGAAGCTCATCGCAGCTCTTGTCGGCTCGCCGACATTATCGAACGCGACGGATTTTGGCGGGCCCGTGATTTCGCGCGTCACGTCTTCCTGTTTCAAGAGCACATTGCGTGCGATCGCAACGAGCCGTCGTGGCGCGCCGAAAGTTTCAAGCGATTCGGCTGCGCTTCCTTCTTCAAGCAATCCATTCGTTAAAAAATATTTTTCAAGTATCGCTTTAAGTTCAGACGAGGCCTTGAGAATCATGCCCGCAGGAATTTCTTCACAGCCGATTTCAAAAAGAAAATCGCCGCGCGATTTCATGCGGGCGCTCCTGCCGATTCCGTTGCGGCGGTTCGCTGGTCGAGCCAATCAGCTGCCGCGCGGCAGGAAAGTTTTCGCACGCGGCCGATCAGCGCGGCGCGCTCGGTGACGGAAATGGCGCCGCGCGCGTCCAGGATATTGAACAGGTGCGAGCACTTCAGGCAGAGCTCGTACGCAGGAAGAATCGGGAAACGCTGTCTTGCGAGGCCTTTCAGGTTGGAGTAGGCCGCGAGGAGCCGCGCCGCTTCCGCCTCGATGATCTCGAATTGCTTTCGAGTGGCGATCGCATCGGCGTACTCGAAGTTGTAGGCGGAGAACTGCTGCTCTTCGGCGAGGCGCACCTGCGCGTAGGTCATGGACTCCGACCAGCGCACGTCGAAGACGTTATCAACGCCCTGGAGGTAAGCGGCGATGCGGTCGAGACCGTACGTCAACTCAACCGAAATTGGGTCGAGGTTGATGCCGCCGCTCTGCTGGAAATAGGTGAACTGCGTGATTTCGAGTCCATCGAGAAGGACCTGCCAGCCGATGCCCCACGCGCCGAGCGTCGGCGATTCCCAGTTGTCTTCTTCGAAGCGAATGTCGTGCTCACGGAGGTTGATGCCGACTGCGCGGAGGCTTTCGAGATAGAGGTCCTGGACATCGGTGGGCGAGGGTTTGAGTATCACTTGAAGTTGGGTGTGCTTGTAGAGACGGTGTGGATTTTCGCCGTAGCGTCCGTCGGCCGGCCGGCGGCTCGGCTGCGCGTACACGACGCGATACGGATCGGATCCCAGGACGCGAAGGAATGTTTCCGGGTGCATCGTGCCGGCGCCGACTTCGACATCATAGGGCTGCTGCAGGATGCAATCGCGGCTCGTCCAATATTCTTCAAGCTTTAGTAGAAGATTCTGGAACGAAAGCCCTCTGGGTTTCAAAGGCGATTTCGCGCCCGCCCTCTTCGATTTTCCGCTGCGAGTCGATCTCTTCAAACCGGGGACTCCAGAAGTTCCCGCGAAGCAAGCTTGCGGTCAATCTGATGCTCGATCACGTCCAGCATAACATCGGTCAATTCGCGCGCGGCTTTGATTGGGATCATTTCCTCGGTCAGCCGGTCAAGATGCCCCGCGAGCATTTTTCGCGCGGCCGCGAGGGCTGCAGGCGAAATTACGCGCAGGCCCGGCTTGCGGCATTTCCCGCAGGCGACGGCCGAAGCGCTCGGGGACAAGTAGGCGGGTTCGCCGCCATTCGCTCCGACGAGTTCCCTGCCGCAGCGCGCGCAGCGATCGAGCGGGGGAAGCCATCCGCCGAGCTTCACGGTCCAGAGCGCGAAGTAAGCCATCGGCAGCTCGGCCTTTTTTGTGCGCTTCACCGCCTGCGCTGCGAGAAGCAGCAAGCGAAAATTTGCGTCCGACGCCTCGTGCTCGGGCAAGACGGCTTCCGTGACCTCGCTGAAAATTGCGAGCGTGACGCCGGAGGCGTAATCGCTGAAAGCGCTCAGGAAGGATTCAATCAACTCGCACTGGTTGATGCGGACGAGGTCGCGCGTTTCGCGTTCGAAAAACCAGATGCGAATGTGCGAGAGGCGCTCGAGCGTCGAACCGAAACGGCTCTTCGTGCGGCGAGCTCCCGCCGCCACGCCGCGGACGCGCCCCATAGAACGGGAAAGAAAACTGACGAGGCGGTCAGCCTCGCCGAGCGGATAACATTGCAGGACGATGGCGTCGGATTCGCGGAGTGGCATCAGCGTGTCGGCGCGCCGACCAGTGAACGGAAACCTGAAACGCAGATGGGGCGAAGCGTTTCGAAAAATCCGCGCAAGCCGCGCGCATCAGAACAAAAATTTTTATCACAGCGAAGCAATCGGCGCAATTGATAAACGCGCCCAGGAGAATGTTCGGCGGACTCAGTTGACGCTTGAAAATTGCGGGGGCTTCGCTAGAGTGAATGGGCGATGGCGCGCAAAGGAAAATCCGGGCGGGTGGACGTGGTGGGCGTGGGCATTAATGCCACAGATATGATACTTCGATTGCCGCACTTCCCCGCGCGCGATTCAAAGGTGGAGCTGGTCTCGACGAGCGTGAAGCCAGGCGGGCAGGTTGCGAGCGCAATGGTCGCATGCCGGCAATGGGGATTGCGCGTCCGGTACGTTGGGAAAGTAGGCGACGATGCGACAGGAAAATTTCAAATCGCGGAAATGAAACGCGAGGGGGTCGAGGCGCATTGGATCGTCGCGCGCGGGGAAGAGAGCCAAACTGCATACATCCTGGTGGACGAATCGACGGGTGAGCGCACGGTTCTCTGGAAGCGCGACGGGAAGATCGCGCTGTGTCCGGCGGACTTGAAGCGGAAATGGATTTCGGGGTCGAGAATTCTTCTGGTCGATGGTCACGACACGGCAGCCGCGGCGCAGGCAGCGCGTTGGGCGAGAAGAGAGAGAATTCCAGTTGTATCGGATCTCGATAATCTCTACGCAGGAGTTAAAGTATTACTTGAATACGCGGACTTCCCTGTCACATCGAAAGACTTCCCTGAGAAATTGACGGGCGAGACAGAATTATTGAAGTCGCTCCCGAAGATTTTTGAAGAGTTCAAGTGTCGCTTGATGTGCGCGACGCTCGGGCGGCTCGGCGCGCTTGCGTGGGATGGTGAAGAATTTCTGCTCTGCCCCGGGTTTCGCGTGAAGGCTATTGACACAACCGGCGCGGGGGATATTTTTCATGGCGCATTTGTTTACGGGCTTTCGCGCAACTGGTCGGTTAAAGAGATACTTGAATTCAGTTGCGCGGCGGCGGCGATCAATTGCACGGGTTCGGGCGCCCGCGGACGAATCGGGACGCTCGCGGAGATCGAGAGAATGCGTCGAACAGGTGAGCGGTCGGAACGGGCCTATTCGGAGGAGGAATTGCAGCGGGCCGCGGGGGCCGCGAAAGACGCCGCACTGAAGGGTGACGCTGCTGAGGCGGAGCGAAACCGGAGTGCGAACGTGAGGAAGACGGGGCAATCAAAGATATGATTCCGCTGAAGAATCTCGACGCACGGCGATCATCGATGCCGATCATCACGATTCTGCTGATTGCCGCGAATCTGGTGGTGTTCATCCACCAGGAGTTCTTGCCCCCGGATGCAGCGGAGAATTTTATAAAGGTGTACGGACTGGTGCCGGCGAAGATCGCGCTTGCACTTTCCGGGCAGCACTATTCGTTGCCGGCCGCGCTTACGCCGCTTTTTACGTGCATGTTTCTTCATGGGGGATTTCTGCACATTCTGGGCAATATGTGGTTCCTTTGGATTTTTGGCGGGAACGTGGAGGACAGGCTGGGTCCGTTTGGGTACCTTGTGTTTTATTTGGTGTGCGGGATCGCATCAGGCGTGGCGCAGGTGGCATTTTCGTGGGGCTCACGAGTGCCGTCGATTGGGGCGAGCGGAGCGATTTCGGGAGTGCTGGGCGCGTACATCATTTTCTTTCCTGCTTCGCGAATCCTGACGCTGATTCCGCTGTTCATCATCTGGTTCACGGTGAGGATTCCGGCGATCGTGTTTATCGGGCTTTGGTTTGTCGTGCAATTCTTGAGCGGAGTGGAATCGCTCGGCGCGGCGCGGGGCGTGAGCATGGGCGCGATCGCGTGGTGGGCGCACATCGGAGGATTTGTGACGGGATTGGTTCTTGCAGGGATTGTGGGGCGTCGACCCGCCGACAGTTATAGTTCTTATTGAGAATGCGATGGAAAGTTGAAGGTAAGGCATGAAGGAAGAAATGCAGCCACAGATGAACACTGATAAATGCAAGGAGGAGAGGCAAGAGCAGATCCCTCACCCTCGTCGGCAAAAGACGCAGGGCGCTCCGCCAGGGGCGATGACAAGCACGAAGAGGTGAAGAGAGGCTTGCGTTCCGACAAGCGGCGCTCAGAATGACGGCATCGACATTTAGGCGCGTGCGACAGCGTTGGCGAGCCAGTCGCCGAGTTCGCGGGTGCCGAGCGAGCCGCCGAGCTCGGTGGTGGTCTTCCCTTCTCGGAGGGCGGAGCGGACGGCTGCTTCCATTTTTTGACCTTCGGCGGCCCAGCCGAGGTATCCAAACATCATCCCTGCGGCAAGAACCGCGCCCATCGGGTTGGCGATGTTTTTCCCGGCGATGGTGGGAGCGGAGCCGTGGACAGGCTCGAAGAGAGACACCTGGCCGGGATGGATGTTGCCCGAAGGAGCGAGGCCGAGGCCGCCGGCTACGGCAGCGCCAACGTCGCCCGCGATGTCGCCGAAAAGATTTGAAGTGACGATGACCTGGAATTGCGACGGGTCGCGAATAATCTGCATGAGCAGGTTGTCGATGTACTGGTGGCTTGCCTCGATCTCCGGGTACTCGGCGCGGACGATCTTGAAAACACGCTGCCAGAGGTCGTGTCCATAGGTGAGGGCGTTCGATTTGTCGCTCATGCAGACGCGCTTATAACCGCGCGCGCGGGCAAAGTCGAATGCGTAGCGAATAATCCGCTCGACGCCCTTGCGGGTGTTGAGATCTTCCTGCGTGGCAACTTCGTCCGGAGTCCCCTTCTTGAAAAAGCCGCCCATCCCGACGTAGAGGCCCTCAGTGTTTTCGCGGATGACGACGAAGTTGACGTCTTTTTCAGTGCGGTCTTTAAGCGGCGTGAAGCGGCGGTCAAAAAGGACGCTGGGGCGGACGTTGGCATAAAGGTCGAGCTTGAAGCGGAGGCCGAGGAGGATGTCGGCGGCATGAATGTTGGTCGGAATGCGCGGGTCGCCCATGGCGCCGAGAAGGATCGCATCAAAGTCGCGGCGAAACATTTCGGGCGCGTCGGGCGGGAGCGTGGAGCCGTCGCGGAGATAGCGTTCGGCGCCCCAGTCGAATTCGGTGAGCGCAACTTCGCGGCCGCCCGCCGAGGCGGCAGCTTTGAGGACTTTTACTGCTTCGGCGATGACTTCCTTTCCGATGCCGTCGCCGGGGATGATGGCGATGCGTTTGCGCGAGGAGGTGGAAGCTGAGGCTGAAGTCATGTCCAACGCGAAACTAACATTTGAGTCGATGAGTGTCAACGAAGGCGCGAAGCACAGCGAAGAAACGGAGAAGCAATGGAAAGAGCCCAATTTTCGGAATATTAATTTTGCGCGAGTACTATTGTCGAATCCAGTCGAATGGATTAATTTATTTTCGGGTCATCGAAGCGGCAGTGCGGGAAAACGGGTCCATGGCAGAACAACGACGCAGCAAGCGTTTGCCTTTGTCAATTCCGGTGCGCGTGTACGGACGCACCCCCGACAATCAACCCTTTCGAGACGTTACCGAAACGAAGTCCGTGAGCGTGAATGGAGGGCTAATTCCGCTCGCCCCCAGCGTGAAACAAGGACAGACGGTCCTGCTGGTGAACGGGATCACGGAAGAAGAGCGGGAATGCCGGGTGGTGTATGTTGACGCGAACCGCCGAAGCAAGAAGGAAGTGGCTCTTCAGTTCACGGATGTGAAAGGCGACTTCTGGCACGTGTTCGCGCCAGTGGTCCGCAGGGTGCATGACGACAACGCGGACTGAATGTTGGTTCAATAACGCCGTAAGGGGGCGAATCCGACAGTCAGGTAAAGGTCCTAACAGGAGCTTCCTGCGACGCCGTTGAATTGTGAGTCCGAAAACCTCAAGCACTACTTCCCATTCCAGAAGTGGCTCTTCGGCAAGATTCTGGCCGGAATTGTCAGGCAAACCGCGTTTTCCACCCAACCGCTGAAACATCAGTTGCATCTTAAGACGAGCTGCGCTTGACACGAGTGTGCGGTGGGCCTAACGTTTTTGCGTAAAGGTTTTTCGCGCGGAAATAAAGCTGAAATTGGAAATTCCGGATAAATTCATAACCGTGAATCTTACGAAAAAAGGCTCATGCGAGAAGACTTTGGGCCGCAGCTATCGGAGTTCGGTCCTTGCCCCCGGGAACTTCGTCTGGCTAATTCTGAGCGTCCTGCTTTGCAGCTTTCCAGCACTGGCACAAGATCAAGCCCAGTCTCAGCCGCCCCCGAGCGCCCTGCCCGTCCAGCAATTACCCGGAAACATCAGCGGGATAGCTGCGGATGGAACGGGATCGGCAATTCCCGGTGCCCGCGTGAAACTTACGCGGGAGGATAATTCCCCAAGTCAGGAGGCGGTGGCGGGCGACGATGGTCGATTCACTTTTGACAACATCGCTCCCGGGACCTTTCAGCTGACAATTGCGGCGGCCGGCTTCGCGACGCAAACTTTTTCCGGAACGCTACATCCGGGTGAGATCTGCGTGATACCTCAAATCACGCTGGCGGTTGCGACCGAAGTCACGGAGGTGCGCGTCGTAGTGCCACGGGTCGAAGTGGCGGAAGCGGAAATCAAGGAGGAAGAGAAGCAGCGCGTCCTCGGCTTCATTCCAAATTTCTATGTAACCTACGACCCCGATGCAGTCCCACTCGATTCGAAGCAAAAGTTCGAGCTTGCCTGGAAGGTGACATTTGACCCAGTCGTTTTCGGACTGAATGGGGCCATCGCGGGAATTCAACAGGCGCAGAATGCCTTCAGCGGCTACGGGCAAGGCGCGGAAGGATACGGAAGGCGCTACGGCGCGTCCTACGCGAACCTTGTTGCAGGCACTTTCATCGGAAGCGCCATCTTGCCGGCGCTCCTGAAACAAGATCCGCGTTATTTTTACAAAGGAACCGGCAGCAAGCGGTCGCGGATTCTATACGCGATCGCCAATTCAGTGATCTGCAAAGGCGACAACGGACGCTGGCAGGCAAATTACTCGAATATCCTCGGAAGCATCGCCGCCGGCGGTATTTCCAACCTCTACTATCCGTCGAACGATCGCGGAGCGGCGTTGACGTTCGAAAACGCGCTCATCTCGCTTGGCGAAACTTCCGCTGCGAATATTCTTCAAGAATTTGTCATCCGGAAGTTGACGCGGAATGTTCCGAATCACAATCCCGATCCGCCCAAACCCTGAACCACGATCGGAAGGGTATCAACCAGACTTACCCACGAAGGCGACCATGTGGATTGTGTCTTGTGCGGAGAAAGGCTTTCAGCGAATTAAATCTTAGTTGGCTTTCGCAGATTTTTCGGTGAACGAAGCGACGGCGGCTCTTTCCTTGTTGTAGATGTCGAAGACAGATTCGAGCTTCGTCACCCGCAGGACCGCGAAAATTGGATCAGCCGGATTCAGCAGCTTCAGCTCGGCACCGTACCTGCATGCGCTGGTGTGCGCGCGAACAAGCTGGCCCAGACCAGCGCTGTCCACATAGGTGACGTCATTGAGATTCAAAATGATTTTCCTGGTTCCGGCCTCGGCCAAGTCGTGAACTTTTTGGCCGAGCATCGAGGATCCGCCCGGACCGGAAGCCGCTGCGCCGCCGACGGTCAGTTGTCCGATGATGTCGAGGATGACGACGTCTTTCACTTTGCGGACTTTCATTAACGCCATTCGGTTGTCTCCTCGCGTTTCCGCCTGACCGAGTGTTGTGACGACATTCTACAACTCGGATGAAGATAAGACAATGTGAGCCGAAAGCGGGTAGTGCC
>JBAWGF010000325.1:0-1976 GCA_049592615.1 Candidatus Acidiferrales bacterium | reverse complement strand
GTTGCGTCGCTCACGGGCGCAGACCCCTCTTCCTTTCTTGCGATCCTGGATTTGCGGGAAGGGAAGCGCAAGGAATGCGAGATTGATATAGAAGCGACCCTGAACACGTATTTAATCTTTGTAGAGGTCATCACCGACGAGGTGGATCGCCGCCTCGAAGCACGCAAGTGAGCATCTTTTGATTGCGCGGGGTTGAATCTCGCGCTGGAGGATTTCGATGAAAGTGTTTGGTGCGATCGTCGCGGTGATTCTGATTCTGGCGATTTTCGTCGGCATGTCGTACGTGGGCCGGCGCAATGAAATGGTCCGCATGAACGAACAGATCAAGTCGAATTGGGCGCAGGTGGACGTCGTCCTTCAGCGCCGCTCCGACCTGATACCGAATCTCGTTGAAACCGTGAAGGGTTTCGCGGCGCAGGAACAAACCGTCTATGACGACATCGCCAAGGCTCGCGCCGCCCTCGGCGGTGCTCGGACGCCGCAGGACAAAATCGCGGCCAACGGTCAGTTGGACAGCGCGCTCGGCCGATTGCTCGTGGTCATCGAAAACTATCCGCAGCTCAAATCGAACGAAAACTTCTTGCGTTTGCAGGACGAGCTGGCAGGCACTGAAAATCGCATCGCCGTCGAGCGCAAGCGCTACAACGACTCGATTCAGACTTACAATACCTACATCGCTCTTTTCCCCAATAACATTTACGCGGGCTGGGCTGGCTTCCAACGCAACAACGCTTACTTCGAAGCGTCCGCGGCGTCCAAGGAAGCTCCCAAAGTGCAATTTCCGCCGCCGAATCGCTAGCGGGCGCGCGACTCGAAATTTAATTTCAGCGGCGGGGGCCTGTATGGGGACGCGGCGGGGCGGCGCGTTTGCGCTCGGACGGGTCCCAATTTTCCGGTGGAAAAGCGATCCGCCAGAAGAGCGGTGAGGGCTCGGCGAATTTGAAACCCACTTCGGTCTTTCCTTCGCTCCTTCTCCCGATAAACACGACGGTGCACGGCAGCTCTTCGGCTGTTTTCGCGTTGACGAGCGAAATCTGCTGAGCCCGGACAAGCTCGGCAGCGATCATAACCATGCAGCCGTGCGCATTGATTGAAATCGTCGTCGCTTCCTCTTCGAAATTCTTTTCTCCGTGCTTTCCTCGAACCACCACAGGCATCGCGATCTGAACGCGTTGCGTTTGCCGCCGCTCCATCTGGTGATCGGCATTCGCTGACGAGCCATGCGGTTTCGTTTCCGCCATCCGTGTCTCCTTGAATCGTCCCGCAATATGGATGTCTCTAATTCTAAGTACTTCAGCTTATATCGGAACGAACTGCCGTTCACGCGATTCGCATAAATTTGGTTTACCCTTTTGCACCTCCGCTCCTCACCTGCCATGGACGCCTCGACTGGTCCTGCCGGGCGCGGGGGATCGGCGCACGCTCGGGCAGGTAGGACCTGCAAGGGAGGGTGCGCGCGGAACCCGAAGTTTGAAAATGAAAGCTTGAAAGTGGAAATTGGGGGGACCATCGAAACCCGAGAATCGAACCTCGAGAATCGAAAACCGCGCAGCGGAAACAGGCACTATTTTTGGCTATTAGAATTTGGTGCCGCCTTTGTTTTGAATGAGTTGCAGCGAATTCTAATTCAGTTTTGTTGCGATTAGAAATTGAGGGATGAAATGCTGGGGGGAGCGAGTTGTGAGTCGGGTGCGGCGCGAAAAACACGGAGAAATCACCCCGGATCGAGTGACGATTAGAAAAAGTTAGCTTCCTTTCTTTACAGCGACTTAGTGCGCGTTCTAATCGTCCGGGGTGACGATTAGAACAGCGCGGGAGGGGAGCATTGGAGAGAGCTCCTTCGACTCCCGTTGGTCGCTCAGGACGACGATCCTGGTCGGATCGTCGGTTTCTAATCGCCTGAGTGACGATTAAAAAAGTCATATTCTGCCTCTGAGGCAGTGCGCCAAGGCGCAGGCAGACACCGTCCTCAGGCT
>JBAWGF010000324.1:0-20601 GCA_049592615.1 Candidatus Acidiferrales bacterium | reverse complement strand
CACCTGGAGGGTACACAGCACCGCGCCCGGTTTGTAATGTGGCGCGTGCACGGACCTTCGTTCTAACTTCCGCGCGAATAGGCCCACCAGCTTCGCCGACGGTCCTTGATAATCCTCCCAACGTACCGTCGGCGCCGGTTCGACACACGGCGCTGCAGGGTTCTTTTGGGTTTCCTCTTGCAGAATTCCAGGCACTGAGGCGGGCACCTGAGCCTTTTGTTGAGAGCTATCCTGGAAAGACCGCGACAGCTGTTGCGCGCGGAGAACGCCATCACAAGACGCCGAGGCGAGCAGAATTATCCCCGCCAATTTACAGAACGTCAGGCCAGCGGTGACTTGTTTGCCAAGAGCAATCCCTCCCGCAACCCTAAAGCTCTTGGCGGAAAATAGCTCTTTCAAAATAGATAACACACCACAACTTCCAGAGGGTGGGAATCCGATTCGCGTAGAGCGAACCGTATGATGCCTGGGTGTCCCATGAGTCCGGGGCTAGACCCGGACCATCTCAAAGCCGAATGTGGTTCTTGAGAGCCTCAGGATCACAAATGCGAAACCCTCGGGTCAGCTCTCGAACGCCAGGCCAATGCTCTAAAGACACCTAAGCCGCTCGGTTTTCAAGAAGAGATTTCTTGCCAGCCTTATGGATCTTAATCTCAAGAAGAGAGCCATGCTTCTTCAAAGTCAGCTTTGCCGAGGAGGGATCGAATTCGTCTTTCAAAGGCAGAACTCGATACGCCGGAGCGGCTTGTGCGGATCCGAAATTCGTGCTTTTTTTCCCCGCCAAAATCAGGCGATGTGGTTCGACGCAGACCTCGATCTCCTCGATGTCCTTTGGGCCGAGTTCGGAACTGAAAATCGAAACCGCGACTTCATCTTTCGACTCCAGAAGGCCGCAGCAAATTGGCTGAAGGATCTCGTTTTCGGCGAGTCGCAAGTTTTCTCGGTGGGAGCCTTGAACCAGCCCCGCACGTTGAGAGATCTCGTAAGCGCGCTTTGTGATAGCCGCCGAAATCGCCTTAAGGCATTCCGATGTATCCCGGATCTTCACGTTCGCCACATGCCTCTCCTGGGACTTCTCGGTTCCTAGTTGATTTGGCATGCTCTTCGCCCCTTCCGCGCCCAACTTGGCACTCAAGGGTCTTGTACCGCACTGCCTCGCCGCATGCGATGACGTAAGTCACCCCGGGATGTGATCAAGGTCACAGTCCTGATTGACGCTGAACTTCAACGGCAGCGCGCAGACCTCACGGAATGACGACAGCGGTCTAACGGTGCTTGAAGAATTCGACCTGGCGGAGTCGCTTCTTTGCTTCTTCTACAGTCTTGTAAGGACCGCCCAGATTGCGCCCTTTGCTGGAGACGACTTGATATCCGCCCTTCACCCTTTTGATCATCTCAATCTTCTCCTACATGCCGAGTGACCTGCCTCTCGAAAAGTCCCAACCTTCATGCTGCTGATTTCTTTTTGCATGCCTCGAAAGTTAGTTAGAAAACTTGCCGCAATTCACACGCCTGCCTGGCTTCGCGGCCGGGGTAGGCTGGTGGATCCCGCTAGGCGGCCGCGCTCGCATGGGGCGCAAGTTCAAGCAAGTCGCAAACATCCCGATCGGTAAGTTGCGGGAAGTCGCTGTAAAACTGACCGACCGCGCGAAATTCACGCGGAGTCTCGAGGCAAACCACTTCGTCCGCCTCTGCACCGAGCAACAGATATGTCGAGAGAGGCGCTACACCTGCGGCCACGATGATGCGCGCGGGTTTCAGTCTTTTCAGCGCTTCGATGGCAACCCGCATCGTCGAGCCGGTGGCGATGCCGTCGTCAACGAGGATCACGATGCGGTCCTGGACATCCAGGGGCGGCCGGAAAGCTCGGTAGAGGCGCTGGCGACGCTCCAGTTCTTTTTGTTCGGCGGCAACTACGCGGCGGATTTCATGGTCGGAGAGATTGAACCCCTCCGCGATATCGGAGTTGATGACCTCGACCCCGCCCATGGCGATCGCGCCCATGGCAAGCTCTTCGAATCCGGGGACGCCGAGCTTGCGCACGAGGAACACGTCGAGCGGCGCCTGAAGAGCTTCCGCGATTTCATGGGCCACGGCCACGCCTCCCCGCGGAAGCGCTAGCACGATGACGTCGAACCGGTTTTTATATGCCGCAAGCTTTTCCGCGAGCAAGCGGCCTGCTTCCTTTCGATCGCGAAACTGTTCCCACATGACACCCTCCTTCCGGCGGCCCAGTCAACGCTGCGGTACTGGTTCTTTAGATTTCCAGTTCAGGATGCGCCTCAAGAGCGTAGTTTCTGAGTCTGAGATTCTGTCTGTGCGTGTTTGGCCGCGCGAAACGAATTCTGTGGTGGGTGCGGCTCCGCCTTCTCGCTTTTCGAATTGGCGCTTTCTTTTCCATGACGCTAGCCTCCCTCATGCAGCGATCTAAGATCTGCACTGGCCGCCATGAATCGCTCGATTCCGCCGGACGACGTATCTGGTTTGGAAATGACCCCATCCGGCCAGCCCTAGAAAAGATGTTCGCGCCTCCGCAGAGATGGCACAGTGACCCGGGTCACGCTCGGATGTGACGAACGTCCCCAACAAAGCGAGGCACACATTCAAGAAAGGAATCAGAGTTTGGCGCGGGAAAAGAGGAAGCGCTTCGCCAATTCGACCAAGACCAGATACGTAATGGTGGAGACCGCAAGGAATGTGAAGAACGGCCCGGGGAGGGGCGTGAAACCTAAGACAGTAGCGAGGGGTGAGAACGGAAGCAGAATTCCGATTACGACGATCGCTATCGTGGTGATAGCGAGTGAGATGCTAGGCCTGCTCTTCAACGGATTCCCCATGGTGCGAATGACAAAGAGGACGAGGGTCTGCGTAGCGAGTGACTCGACGAACCAACCGGTATGAAATTCGCGCTGGCCGGCGTGGAAGAAATGAAAGAGGACGTAAAAGGTGAGGAAGTCGTAGATCGAGCTAATGGGCCCGATGAAGATCATGAAATTGCGGATCAGGCTCATGTCCCATTTGCGAGGCGCGCGGATGTACTCCTCATCGACGTTATCAGACGGAATCGTGATTTGTGCCGTGTCGTAGAGAAAGTTGTTCAGCAGGATTTGCGTGGGGAGCATGGGAAGGAAAGGAAGAAAAATCGAGGCGCCGGCCATGCTGAACATGTTGCCGAAATTGGAGCTGGTTCCCATCAACAAATATTTCAAAACGTTGGCGGAAGCACGGCGGCCCTCGATGATGCCTTTGTGGAGAATCTGAAGGCCTGGTTTAAGAAGGATGATGTCAGCCGCTTCGCGAGCGACGTCCACGGCGGAGGAAACGGAAATGCCGACATCGGCGGCATGGAGAGAGGGAGCATCGTTGATGCCATCGCCCATGTAGCCGACGACGTGACCGCGATTTTTCAGGGCGAGGATGATGCGGTGTTTCTGCATGGGCGAGACACGCGCAAAGACAGTCGTGGTCTCGGCGAGATGCTGTAGTGCGGGATCGCTGGTGCGTTCTAATTCGTCGCCCATGACAATCGTCGGATTGCTGAGCCCGACCTGTTCGCAAACATGGCGTGCGACGAGTTCGTTGTCACCGGTGAGAATTTTTACCTTGATGCCGTCGCGATTCATGCCAGCAAGCGAAGCGGCAGCATCCGGACTGGGCGGATCGGCGAAAGCGAGATATCCAACGAGGACGAGCGAATGTTCGTCGACGGGGGTAAACCGAGCGTGCGGATCGGCTGCGCGGTAAGCGACTGCGAGAAGGCGATACCCTTTGGCGCTGAAATCGTCGAAGGTCTGGCGGCAACGATGGCGTGAGTCCGGATCGAGCCGAATGGTTTGACCGCCGATCTCATAGGAGTCGCAGACATCCAGAACGCCTTCGGGTGCACCTTTTGTGATCATAAGGCCCTGGGAGCCTTCGGAATTCTTTGCCGCAACGACGATTGAGAGTCGGCGGCGCTCAAAATCAAACGGAATTTCGTCACACTTCACGTAATTATCGGCGTCCGGGCGATATATCTTAAGGATCGCGACATCGAGAGGGCTGCGGATGCCTGTTTCGAACTTGCTGTTGAGGTAAGCGAGTTCGAGAGGGCGGTCGGAGGCTTTTCCAAGATAGTCGACGGCGGAAGCCAGGGTCATCTGTCCAGTCGTGAGCGTACCCGTCTTGTCGCTGCAGAGGATGTCGATCGTGCCTAAATTTTGGATCGCGGGAAGATGCTTGACCACGACCTGGTCGCGCGCCATGCGGACCGCGCCGCGCGCGAGAGTGACGGACGTGATCATGGGAAGGAACTCAGGCGTCAATCCCACGGCGAGCGCAACGGCAAAGACAAATGACTCGAAGGCATCTTTATGCAACGCAACGCGCGCGGCCAGAATGAACAGGACCAGGAAAAACACGGCGCGCATGATCAGCCAGCCGAAACGCTTCATGCTGCGCTCGAATTCGGTTTCCGGGGGGCGCAAGACGAGTCGTTCGGCAATCCCCCCGAAAACGGTGCGGGGGCCCGTGCTCGTGACGAGCGCTGACGCGGTGCCGCTGACGACCGAAGTGCCAAGAAAAACGCGATCGAGTGTGTCAACACCACCGGGCGCACTGGGAACAGCGGAGCGAGCATGTTTTTCGACGGGCAGTGATTCGCCGGTCATCGCTGCTTCCTGAACGTACAGATCGTGTGACTCCAAGAGCCGGCCGTCAGCGGGAATCAAATCACCGGCGCATACGCGCACAATGTCACCCGGAACGACTTCACGCCTGTTTAGCTCCTGCCAATTGTTGTCCCGAAGAACCGTAGCGGTAGGCGTGACGTTTTCGCGCAGTTTCTCGATGGCGCGCTGCGAGCGGAAGGTCTGAACAAAGTTAATCGAGACACTGAGCAGAACCACCGCGAGAATGATCGAAGCGCTCGGGGCGTCTCCGAGCACAAACGAAACCAGGCCAGCAACCAAAAGAATAATGACGAGGGGGTTGAGAAAAAGGATCAGCAGCTCAAGGATTGCGGTGCCGTGCCTGACCGGGGTCGGCTCATTTGGCCCGAATTGAGAGAGAAGCGCGGCCGCTTCTTGCGAGGAGAGTCCTCTTGCAGTTGCCGCCTGTGAGCCGGATTGCGTGCTGCCGATGGCAGAAGTCGAACTCATGTGCGAAAGAGGTCAAGCCCCTTCGGTCACGTGGAATGCCAAGGGAAGGTCAAGCTCACGCAACCTGGGGCTTCTCTCCCTTGTGGCCTTTCATGCACCAAAGGATATCACTGAGGATGCGCACCAGCGCCAGATCACCGGCACCGCGCTTTTCTAAAAGTCCCTTAATTCCTCCCTTGGGAAAGCGACTCGAACCGAGTTGAGCACCGTCGCCAGATCTATCACTTCTTGAGCGACGGCACCCGCCAGAGGAGAGAGGAGGCCGAATGCGGCAAATAGCATGCCGAAAACACTGAGAGCCATTCCGCCAATTGCGCTTTCGAGCGCAATTACGCGCATTCGCCGGCCGATATGGATCAGCTCATCAACTTTTCCCAGCGATGGCTCCAGGATCACCGCATCACCAGCCTCAGCGGTGATGTCACTCGCCACTCCAAAAGCCACGCCAACCGTTGCCGCCTGCATCGCGGGGGCGTCGTTAATGCCATCCCCGACAAACAGTGTCTTTTCACGTTGGGATTCCGACCTGACGATAGCGACCTTATCCTCTGGACTTTTTGCAGAGTAAACCTCTCCGATGTTCATTTGGGCCGCGAGATAGCGAACTTCCTCGTCCCGGTCTCCCGAAACGAGGATCACCTTTTTTGCATGATGATGTGGACCGAGATGGCCTAGAAATATCCGGCTCTCTTTGCGCGGCGCGTCCCGGAAACGGAAAGCCGCCGCGAAAACGCCGTCGAAAAATACCAGGCATTCGAGCCCGGAGGTTACAGGCGGCAGTGCGACTTCCTCAACGCGTAACTTGCTGCGTCCAGTAATCAGGATGGTGTTCTTTCCCACGATCCCTCGCAATCCTTCGCCCGGACGCTCGCGGATTTCGGTCGCAACTTCCAGATCGAATCCAAGACCCTCGGCCGCGTTCAGGATGGCCTGCGCCAGCGGATGCTTTGAATATCGCTCAACACTAGCAACCTTTTGTAAGATTTCATTCTTCTCAAATCCCGTCGCGCAGATGATTTCCTCGAGTGAAGGCTGCCCATACGTCAGGGTTCCGGTTTTGTCGAAGATAAAGGTGCGGCAGGAGTCCAGTTGTTCGAGAATCGCAGGATTCTTTATGATGATGCCACGGCGAGCCGCAAGAGAGATCGAGCCAATTACTGCAACCGGAATCGCAATGAGCAATGGACAAGGGGTCGCGATCACCAGAACGGCGAGGAACCGGCTCCAATTCCCGGAGGCTGCCACCGCAAGAAAAGCAACGCCCACGGCAACCGGCGTGTACCACGCACCCAATTGGTCTCCCAGCCTTCGCAGGCGTGGCCGGCGCTGTTGCGTTTCTTCCATGACGCGCATGATTCGTGCATAGCGCGAATCCACAGCCTTCTTCTCAGCGCGAATCGTCAAAGCGCTTTCGCCATTGATTGCACCGGAAAGGACAGCCGAGCCGGGCGTTTTTGAAATCTCGAAGGGCTCGCCAGTCAAATACGCCTCATTCATTTTCCCGTGACCCTCCACAATAACTCCGTCCACCGGGCAGATTTCGTGAGGGAAGACGGCCAAAGCGTCCCCAATTTCAACTTCCAAGAGCGGAATATCAACTGTGTGATCGCCCGCTTTACGATGTGCAGTCTGCGGCACGCGCTTCGCAAGTGCATCGAGCACCGAAGACGCACGTCGTGATGCAAACTCTTCCAACGCGGCTCCACCTGTAAGCATCAGTACGACGATCGACGCGACCAGGTAGTCGCCGAGCAAGACCGCGGTCACGGTGGAAATGCCGGCGAGCAGGTCTGATCCAAATTCCCGCGCCAATGCCTTTCTCATCAAGCCAATGATGAGGGGCACTCCTTCAATCAACAGAATGAGGACGAGCGGGACGACGGAAATCGCGCGTGGCACATGGAACAGGAAGCGCAATACGAGATAAAGGAGGATGCCGCCGGCGGAAAGGAGAGCACCCCATAGAGAGTAGGTTGTCCGATACCGAATTCCTTGAACGGCTGCCTGAGGAACGCCGGGTGAGATATCTTGAGTTGTATCTCTCAGCTGGCTACGCATGCCGAGATCTTGGCCGTCCTCACGGTCTTGAATTCAGAAATCGTTCTTGCGCCACGCTGTGAAAACGGTGCAAGCAGCTTGCGCGGTCACTTTGTGAGCCGAAATCCACGCCGCATGGATCAAGCGCCGGCGGCCCTTGGCTTTGCCACTTGCGGAAGCTCCGGTCGATAGACCGTCTTCAGTGTCTCCACCACGTTGTCATACGAGAGTTCAGGCGTTTTCCCCGAAACTTTGGCCTCGGAATGAACCACGATGTCATCCATGGACAGGATCCCTTCAAGCTTGCCATTGGCATTGACCACGGGCAAGCGCCGGACTTTCGCCTGTGCCATCGTCGCCATTGCTGTGCGGATGTCATCGTCCGGCTTGCAATCAAACACCTTGCCGGACGTAACTTGACTCACAACGATTTCCCCCGGCAGCAGGTTTCGAGTTCCAAGAGCGATGCATATGTCCCGATCTGTCACGACGCCAACCACGTTTTGTTGGGCATCCACAACAGGAAGAATTCCGCAGTTCCGATTCCACAGAATTTCTACCGCGGTACCCAGGTTTGTATCGAGCGTGCAGCTGGCTGCCGTCCTCATCATTACATCTTTCACTTTCATGGTCAGACTCCTTTCCTGCAATTTACATTGACCCTAGCGTCCTCGATAAAATCTCATCGGCGGCTCGCGAGCGAACTTCGCATTACTTATTGGCCGGGACGCGCACGATTTCGACCGAACACGCGGCATTGTGAGCGACAAACTCCGCCACGCTCCCGAGCAACAATCTCGGGACGCCGCTGCGTCCATGCGAACCGACGACAATCAAATCGGCATTCCACTCTGCAGCCGAATCGATGATCTTCAGCCGGACGTCGCCTTTCTCGACGACAGTGTCCGCCTTGAAACCCGCTGCGCGCAAGGTCTTGGCTGCTCGTTCCACCAATTCTTGTGCTGGCTTCCCTTGATCCTGCAGCTCCGGCGTGTACTGGGCTGACATTTGTGGCGGTGTCGAGAACGCGATCGGCTGCAACACGTGCAAGACACGAATCTGCGCGTCTTGCGGTTGAAATTGCGCCACGATCGCACGCAAGGCTCCATCGGAGAACTTCGAATCATCAACTCCAACGAGAATTTTCATGTCCTCTCTCTCCCTTCAAGCAACGATTGCCAGCCGCCATAAACTCCCGACGAATCACGAGCTGTCGATTCAGCAATCCTGTCGGCGCCAATTTACCCTCCAAAGACCGAGAGGGCTCCCGTCCCCGAATCCGGATCGATGCGAGCAACCGCAAATAGCATCTTTCTTCGCTCATTTCCTTTTAACTTACTTGCCTTTAGACAGATGTGATGCCAATCACATTTCGGGGTGACGAAACGCACCTCTCCCTGAGCCCTATTTCGGTTACAAGAATGAAGATGGTGAGACGAAGCCATTGCGCTGCGACACCTGTTAATGACGCTGAATCACTTCCGCGGATCAAAGAGAGGCTTGCTATGTTAAATACGGAACAAATTCAATCCCTGCACAAATTGCCGTCGCCGATACTTACAGCGTACCTAAAAATAGGCCCGGATGACGCTTCCAAGCACGCACCTGCACCCTCGCATCTCGTTTGGCTGAAGAAGGAAGCAAACTCCCTTGTTGAGGGCCTCCCTCTGAACGAGCGCACCATCTTCGGCAAACAACTGCACCGCATGGAAGAATTTCTCCGTGACCGCACTCCGCGGGAAAAGAGCATTGTCATCTTTGCGGCGCCCGGCACGTGGGAGATTGTATCACTGCAAATTGAGGTCGAAAACAGTCTCCATTGGGGGAGGGCTGCCCTATCGCAATTGCTATGGCTTGCCGATGAGCACAGACCTTATTGCATCGTTTCAGTGGATCGCGGCGGTGCACGCTTTTTCGGCTACCGCCTCCGGGAAATGTCTCAATTGCAGGACACGAAATTCGATGTAGACATCTCGCAATGGAAGAAAGATGACCTGGGACACGTTGCCAGGCCCGGTATCCAGGAAACCTATGGTACTCAGCGGGATGTTTTCGAACATCGAATGGACGCCCAGTACAGACGCCTCTGCCGCGAGACAGCCGAACAAGCAATTCATCTCTATAGAGATGGACATTTCAGCGCAATTTTCTTGGTCGGGCCCGACCGATTGATAGCACCGATGGCAGCGCACATTCCTGCTGAACTCCAACGGCGCGTCGTGTTAATCAAGAAGGACCTCGGCAAATTTGAGCCCCACGGGCTCCAAAAGCACGTCGAGCCCGAGATCGAAAAATGGGAATGCGAGCACGAATTGACGCTGGTCAACGATTTGCTCGGCAGCGAACGCAAAGGAGTCACAGGAATCGACGAAACTCTGGCCCAACTGCAGAAAGGGAAATTACGCACCCTCGTGCTTTCCCGAGACCTCGATGCACGCCTGCACCGGTGTAATGATTGTGGCTGGACCGACTCCTCGGCTGATCCCGTCTGCTCCGTTTGCCGGGGCGACCGGTCTGATGTGACGTTGCGCGATGTCCTGCCCGATCTTGCGGCCGCTTCAAAAGCCGAAATAGAGGTGGTGAGCGGTGATGCGGCAATAAAGTTGAAGGAGGCCGGCGGCATCGGGGCTTGGCTTCGCCAACCGAAGCTGAGCCAACTTAGGAGGGCGGCGGCCCAACCTTGATTTGTTTGATTCGTTACCCACAGTGGCCGGACCTCTGATGAGCTGCAACCTCGGAATGAAAAAGATCGAGTTTCGTATAGCCCACATCCGGCCGGAAGATTTTGCCGGGATTCGAAACCACGATGGGACACCCGAGTCGCTTGTCTCCAGAAAACTATTGGCGTGTTTCTTTGCTTTTGAGCATTAAAGCCAATTGCAAAGCGATTGAGCGTCCAGGTGGTACCAATTGGGCCGCGAAGTAAGGGGTTTCGGCGGAACTAGAAGAACAGAGAGAAAATCCAAGACTGGCTGGCGGTGGACACAGTCGCGTGCGAACTTTTTTCCGGCCAAATTCCCTGCTAACAGGGAAATTTACAGGGAATATTCTGTTTTTGGCCAAAGCCCTCCGAGATAAGGCCACTCTAGAGAGTGCTTTGGCGGGAAAGACTAAGTTTTCGGGGCCAATCGGAACAGGGAGCGATCAGGGAATGAACAGGGAATTAAATTCCCTGATACGAGGTTGCGGCGAAATCTCGGAGATCTTGGCGTGGGGGATGGAGCGGAAGATCGAGTTGGTGCACATTGAACCGGGGCGCCCGGTGCAGAACGCGTTTGTGGAGAGTTTCCACGGGAAGTTGCGGGACGAGTGTTTGAACGCCAGTTGGTTCGGGAATCTGTTCGAAGCGCGGGTGAAGATTGCCGCGTGGAGAGAAGAGTACAACGAAGAGCGGCCGCACAGCAGTTTGGGATATCTGGCGCCGCGGGAGTTTGCGCGGCGCATTGCCGCTCTCCGGTCGCCTACGGCTCCCTGCGCGCCGCAACTCGAAGGATTGGTGGAGGTAAAAGTCATGAGTTCAGCAGATTTGGGTGTCGTATGATCCCGTGCGCGGAGCTAGGGGGCATATATGGAACCCTTCCCGGACGCAAGAACGCGGATGGGCCGAGCGCTCAACCCTGGTCGCGACCTTTCCTTCGTCTGAGTGCGCACCGCATTAACACGTCAAGAGCTCTCTCATATTCGAAAATGTGACGTTCAGTGCCTGTTTCAAATCTGGCTTCGCTAGTCTGGGTGCCCGCCTCGAACCGTACCCCCTGTCGGTACGAATCGATATCTTGAAAATACAGGTAATCCCCTTGTTCAGGGTTCAGATTGCGACCAATGAAAACCTTGGGTTCCACAATCGGTATGAGCATTTCGTCGTCGATGAAGTTGACAGCAAAGTAGACGGTGCCCACCTCGAGGCCGTCCGGCGGCACCGTCTCAGCATAGGGCTTCAACTCGCGCTCTTCGAAGCGCATTGGGTTTACCTCCGCAATCAGGTAAATTTGCAGCTGCCCGCTACATCGCCGCTGCTGGAGCCATAACAAGGAAACATTCCGGGCACGTAACAGCAATGGTGATAACAACTCCTACTCCGAGAGCCACCCCCACGCCCACCCCTACTTTGTTCCAATTTGGCGACCACTGCCAACGCGGTTCTTTTTCTCGGACCAGCGGACAGACTGGCACCGGGTCGTCCGGGTCATTGCAATCACAACTCAACGGACCGTCTGTCCATTGCGGGCCGTTTTTCATTCGAGTAATTCGCAATTGTTGTGCAACACGGCAACTGCGGACACCTTTCGCGCCGCAAATCCCGACACATCGTTCGTATTCCCCGGCATTACATTCACGAGTGCGGTGCTTTTTGGGGTCCCACCTTGGCGCCAGTCCAGATGGATCGATCAAGTTTAGAGGACTGTTGAACACGTATTCGAAACGATTCACTCCCCCTAGCATCCCAATCGGATCTTCGGACGTCAACCTTCCTGCTTGAGGATCATAGTATCTGGCGCGGTAGTAGTAGACCCCTGTTTCAGAGTCGAATTCACGCCCCGTGTAGCGGAATGGATTCGTGAGGGTTCCGGAAGATGCCGTCAGGTTGCCGAAAGAGTCGTAGGTGAAGGAAGCGACGACGGCGGCACTTGAATTCGTCAGCGATGTCACCGAGCCTAGGCCGTCCGCTTCGTAGAAGCTGGTCGTGCTCGATTGAGATTCTGCCAAAGGCTCATCAATGTTCAGTGTCTGCGCGTAGCGCGCGAGGATCGAGCCGCTGGCGTTCACTTCTTCGATATCATTGTCGCCATCGTAGAGGTAGTTCGTAGTCGTCGTGGTCGAGCCTTGCGTGAATGACTTCTGAATGCGACGCCCGAATGGGTCGTACTTCAACGTCGTTGTCCCGCCACTGCTCGGAAGCGTGACGCTAGCCAGCCGATTCTCGTAATCCCACGTGTAATTCGTCGTCCCACCAGAAACCGTCTTGCTAGTCGTGTTCCCGTTGTTGTCGTAGCTGTACTCCATGCTGTGCGAGTCGCCCTACGTGTTCGGACCCCTGTTGCGGTAGCGAAAAACCGCCCCAAAAGGAATTGCGTAGAGGACCAATGCCGCTCCAAATACCGGCCACTGGAAGTCACTAAGATGAAATCCCACGTAATATCCCTCTAGTCCCGCCAGTAGCACGCACATCGACAGATACATGATCACTGTGGACGTCACCCGCCGGGCGAACAGTCCAGCGAGGGTTCCTATCACCGCGAAGAAGGCAATGTTGCCTTCGACTAGTCCGACCAGCGCAGGGGTCGGCTTCCCAGCAGAAAAGAGAATCGTTGGGAAGGTGAGAATGATCAGTCCAAACACCTGCTGGTCCAGACGTCCGTATCCGTTCCTCACACCGGGCGGGCAGATCGTCCAAATTAAAGGACCGAGCAATGCGAATGCGGAAAACACAAACACAGAGACTAAAACGCACTTCTTCATCCGGAGGCCCTTTCCGATCCATTACGAGACTTATCCGAGCGCCTGACTAGCGTTCATGGCGTTGCCCAACTATCGGGGCAGCGGCGCAGTCGGTGGGAGCCCTCCAATCGGGTCACCAGGCAGCGTCGGCCACCAGTCTTTTGGTTGGGCGAAGTTAGTCCCCGCCGGAATGCCACACTCCTTCAGGCAGTCTCGCGTGAAATCTACGCAATTCAGCCCTCCAACGTCGTACGTACCTGGGTTCTGTGCCCGTTTAATGCGGCATTGCAGCATGCATTTATCTTGTGTCGGCGTAGTATATACGCGCTTGCATTGTCTAGGTCCTTCCCCCACATCTGGCCACACTGCACCGGGTCCGTGCAACCGTCGAACCTGGCCACATGCGCTGCAGCGGCTTCCATTGGCCGGCCCAAGCGGATAGAAACCGACGGTATAGGGATCGCCCGGAAAGCCGAAGCCGATGTGACCCAGTCCGTTCGCCGCCTCTGGAAAGAGGCAGACAATCGTGTCGAGTCCAGAGGGATCAATGTTGTCTGCGGGGTCGTTTAAGCCGTAGGAGTAGAAATTTACTCCCGCTTTGAAACGGACTAGATCTTCGCTGACAAATCTCCCTAAGCTCGGATCGTAGTACCGGAAGCGGTAATAATGGAAACCAGTTTCGGTGTCAAAATCTCGTCCGGTGTAGCGGAGCGGATTGGTGAGCGAGCCGGTAGACGCGGTCAGTTTGCCGAACGAGTCGAGGGTATAAGTGTTGGCCAGCGCCCCAGCGCTGTTGCTCAGAGAGGTGACAGAGCCGAGACCGTCCTGCTCATAGAAGCTCGTCGCCCCTGACCGCGACTCTGCCAGCGGCTCGTCGATGTTCGGTGTTCGCGCGTACTTCCCGAGCAGACTGCCATTCTGATCGGTTTCTTCGATTGTGTCGGCGCCGTCGTAGACGTAGTTTGTGGTTGTGGTGGTCGAGTTTTGGGTGAAGACTTTCTGAATCCGTCGGCCGAAGGGATCGTATTTGAAGGTAACCGATCCGCCGCCATTCGGCAGCGTCACGCTTGTCAGCCGGTTCTCGAAATCCCAGGTGTAATTCGCGGTGCCGCTGCTTTCGGTTTTGCTGGTAGTGTTGCCGTTGTTGTCGTAACTGTAGCTGGCGTTGGAGGTCGCGGTCAACTCGTTCGAGGAGTTGTTGGTGTAAGACGATACGCCCAGTGAGGCGGTGCGGTTCCCCACCGCGTCGTAGGAATACGACTCCGTCGCTGTACCCCCCTGCGTCACCTGCGTAAGCTCGTAGATCGAGTCATACGTGTAGTTCGAAGTCACGCTCGCCAGCTGATCCGTCTTTGCCGTGCGGTTCCCCGCAGCATCCACTGTGTAAGTTGCCCCGTCAATGGTACTCCCGGACAGTTGGTGGAGCACAGAAAGCAACCGCGACTTGTTGTCGTAGGTGTAGTTGGTAGTCAGACTGTTTGGGCGCGTCATCTGCGTCCGTCGGCTCAGCGAGTCGTAGCTGAACCCGAACGATCCCGCCCAGGAGTTTGCCAACGTGGTCAGGCGGTTCAAGGTGTCGTAGCTGTACGTGTCCGTGCTGCTGTCCGGGGCAGTGAACCCCGTGCGGTTCGAAGCAGCATCATATGTATAGGCATTCGTGAAAGTCCCCGTCAGGAAGGAATACTGCCAACTAAGGCGAACCAAGATCCAGCGGACGTTCCTAAATCTCGGCAATTCGGCCGCAAATTCACGGGTTCCGCTGGAACTAGAGGAACAGAGAGAAAACCCAGGACTGGCTGGCGGTGGACGCAGTCCCGTGCGAACTTTTCTCTGCCCCAAATTCCCTGCTAACAGGGAAATTTACAGGGAATATTGTGTCTTTGGCCCGAAGCCCTATGAGATAAGCCCCCTCCAGACAGTGCTTTGGCGCGGAAACCTGGGATTTCGAGACCAATCGGAACAGGGAGCGATCACGGAATGAACAGGGAATCGAAATTCCTTGATACTGGATTTGTAGCGAAATGTCGGCACCGACCTCCTGGTCCCGAACCAGATTCCAAGCGTTATTGAAATCTACGTATTCTTGTTGATTTTATGTGATTGGTATTGAAGCGTTTGCGGCCTGCCCATTGAAGTCTGATGAATCTTGTTGAGGTCGAGTGCTTTCACAGTTACAAAATTATCTACACTTCGGGAAATAGCAACTCGAGGCCGTTTTGCATTTTGGCGAAGGACAGGTAACTCGATACCGCCACGCTCAGCAGGCCGCACGCCCGCCGCTGACTGAAGGCATACTCTTGCCGCACCTGCTCGACAGCCGCCTTCCGGACTACGAGCTCCACCCGTTTTTTCGGATCACCGACTGCAACGCTTCTTTGTCCAGGCTCAGATCTGCCACTAGCTTCCGCAGCCGCGTGTTCTCGTCACGCAACTGCTTGGTTTCCTGCGCCTGGCTCACATCCATTCCGCCGTACTTCGCCTTCCAGGCGTAGATGGTGTGCTTGGACACGCCCACCTCCCGCGCCACGTCTTCCGCCTTCCGCCCCGCCTCCAGTTGCTTCAGCGCGACAATCATCTGCGCCTCGGTGTGCCGGCTCTTCGACATACTCCTCCCCCTTTCCGAGCCTCCGAAATCATATTCAATTTCGTGCGGATTTGGGGGAGCAGGTCAGCCCATAACAGTGTCCCCGTCAGGTAAATGCCCACGACCAGAAGGCAAGCAGTTATGAAAAGCAAATCAAGGTCGTTCCAAAGCTGAACAAGCATCGGGGAATTAACTTGGGCCACCGGCTCGAAGCTGCAACCCCTGCCAGCGAGCACCTTATCTTCCGGGGCAACATATTCCCAACCTAGCTACTATTTCAGCAGCCTTACGAGTCCAGGTCCCAATGACCGCGTTCTTGCAACTTATATGGCCATCTGGATCCCCACCGCGTGCAGATGCCGTGAGATAGTGCCCTTCGCGTAGTCGACCATTTCCTCGCGCAGCCCCGTGGGCGTGTACCCGGGCCAGGCAGTGCTCAGATGTTTGCCGCCGTAGTAGGTCATGTCACTACCGGGAGGTTCCATGATATTCGATAGCAGGGGAAGCGATTCTTGGATCGTTGACTGAATGATGGGCACAAACCGAAGTGGGTCCTTCTTCACCATGTCTCGCAGAAACGTGACGCCGAAGAGGACATGCCGCGATTCGTCCCGCGTTGTCGCCGTGAAGCCCTTATAGTAGCCCCACGTTCGCCCCCACCGCCTGGCACCCTCGAGCTGGTAGCGCATGCCAGTGAGGAACAACGCACCTTCAACAACCAGGTGATACGCCGTGACAAATCTCACCGTGGCGTCCAGGTCACGGGGATGCGCAGCAAGCCACTGCGCCTGAGCGGGCAGCCATTCATCGAAAACGTAGCTGTAGGCTTCGTTTTCGCTCGCCTTGATTCCTACTTCCTTTACCAGCTCGTTTAAGCCGGAAGCCGACGTGCCCACAACTTCGCGCCAATAGCGCTCAAAGAATATGGTGTGACGCACCTCGTCCGCCAACTGCGTCGCGGCGAAAGCCTCAACCTCCTTGCTCGGTGCGGCCCAGACGAACGGCGCCAACAGCGAAGCCACACGTTCCTCCCCGTTGAAGAAGAGCCGATCACCCCAGACGCGCCGCCTCTTGGTTTCCGGCGAAAGTTGCTCCCATTCTGCCTTGTCTTTTGAAAAGTCGAGGTCGTCTGGATTCCAGGCTTGCTTCACCGCTTTACGATACAAATCCAGATAGGAGGGCAGCCGGTCCAGTCCGCGCCCCACGACGGCCAGGACATCATCAATGTACAGGTGATCCATCGCCCTCAACTGGGCGCCGCCGATTATCGCTTCAAGATCGTGGTCACTGACCTGCCTCACTTCGAGCATCGCTGCACCTCCCCTTGTGCCGTGACTACCGGCGGAATCTACCATCAAAGAATAGAAGCGTCAACCCGGAAGAACAAATGCGTAGCCGCAAAATGAGAATGTTCGCTTTTCTACGGCCTTCAAAACTTGCCGAGGCAAAACCCTCAACCAAAATCAAACTAAATACACGCCGCCTCCCAGCCACCCCTGACGCAAACCTTGGAAGCGGACATTTCTAGTTTGCGTTGAATTACGGCGGAAGAACACACGGAATTGGCAGCGGCCGCGATGGGCTCCCCATCTGAGGTTGCTTATCACGCGGCCAGGGAGATTTCAGAACAGGAAGTCTCGGGACTCACAGAGCACGACAGGAAATTCCTGTGCACGATATATACCTCGTTGTAGCATGTGGTGTTGCGAGCATCGACACGAGCGAGTAGCGAAACCGGCCAGAGCTGACCAGCGGTGCCATGGGTGGCCACCACAACCAATAACCAATGGTCGAGGGCTTGCGGTTCAGACTTAGATTTGGGAGATAAGTATTCACGGGAAGCGAAAGACGAGACGGGTCAGACTGCGAGCTTCAAATGGCAAGAATGCAAAATTCCCACAGGTCGGGTGGGAAAACCAAAAGGGGACACGGACCAACGTCAGGGAAGCAGGGCTAATCATGTCATCTTTCCGGAGATCGAGCTTAGCGATCGGGCTGGTCGCCGCGTGCTTCTACTTTGCAGAGCCGAGCGCTCTGCGAGCGCAATATACTGATGGGCGTGTGGACGGCACGGTGATGGATATAAGCGGTGCGATTCTTGTCGGGGCAAAGGTCACGTTGCGGAACTTCGGAACCAACGCCGAGCGCACGTTTACCACCACGCATGATGGTTTCTATGTGTTCTTCGCTGTGCCTCCGGGGAACTATGAACTCACAGCGGAAGCTGCGCAGTTCGCCAAGAAAACTGTGAGCCTCCAAGTGGTGACGAATCAAACGGTCACGCTGAATCTGATTCTGGCGATTGGTCCACCGTCCGCAACCGTGGAAGTGCTCGGAACAGCGCCAGGTTACCTCGATGTGTCCGACTCGCAACGGAGCATCACTCGAACGGACATGGAAGTGGCCAACCTTCCAAGTCTGGGACGGAACATGATCTCTCTCGTCCACCTAGCCCCCGGGGTCGTGCCCATGGACAACCCGCGCGGAGGTTCGACATTCGGAGGAGGCGGTTCCTACGTGCTTGTTTTGGGCCCTCAAGCGGGCTTGTTTTCCGCCAACGGTGGACGCGAGGCCTCGAGTTCGGTGCAGTTGGACTTCACTGATGCAAACGACTGGGAGTTTGGAGGCTTTGCCCTCGGTATGCAGTCGATCACCTCCGATATGCTGCAGGAGTTCAAGCTCCTTACCAGTAACTTTCCGGCGGAATACGGTGTGAAGTCGAATGCGCAAGTGGTGATGGTCACTAAGAGCGGCACAAACGACTTGCACGGAACGGCGTACGATTTCGTTCAAAATAACCTATTCAACGCGCGGGACTATTTCGACCGGACGGGGAAGGCATCTCCGATCAACTCCAACGTATTTGGGTTCACCATGGGTGGTCCTGTGGCCAGGAACCGCAGCTTTCTCTTCGGAGCTTACGAGGGGCGAAAGGTACGCGGTGGTGCATTTACGACGATAGCCACCCTCCCCACCCAGAGCGCGCGTTCCCGCGCCACCGACCCCGTCATCATCGATTTGATGAACCGCTTCCTTCCAATACCCACGGTGACGACGAGTAATCCTGACATCGGCACACAAGCGACACAGATTCCTTCTCCCATCAACGCCTACCAATTCGTCTTGAAGGGAGACTATCAATTTAGTGCCATGCATGCACTCGGGGTTCGATACTTTCACAGTACTGGCTCCTTTGTGGCGAGGGCACCCAATCAAAACTCGCTTCCTGGCTTTGATACGGAAGTTCATTCGGCACTGCGGAACGTGAATATCACCGACAGTTATGTTCTGAGTTCTCGAACGCTGAATGAGCTCCGCCTGGCATATGGTTTCGCCAGTGCCTTGAGCCTGCCTCAGCAAGGTTTGTCCTCACCGAGGTTTCAGATTCTCAGCTTGGTTAACTTCGGAGCATTGCAGAGTAATCCGTCCGGGCGGACGTACAATTTGTATCAGGTCAATGACGTCTTGAGCCAGATCCGGGGCTCTCACATGTTGAAGATGGGTGTCGACGTCCGCAAGATTCAAGACAATTCACTGAACAGCCAAAACGCTCGGGGCGTCTTTACGTTTGCGACTCTCGACGGTTTTCTGGCGGGTCAACCGAGTAGTTGGACACAGTTGTTTGGCAATACCCAAAGAGGGTTCCGGACCGGGCTGTACGGGTTTTTCTTGCAGGACGACTGGAAGGTGACGCCTACGCTCACCCTGAATATGGGTTTGCGGTGGGAGATTCAGGGCGCTCTAAGCGAAGTGCACGGCCTGAGTTCCATCCTCGATCCCGGGACGCCGGGCGCGATCGGGGCCGCGGGTCCCGGCCCCCTGGGGAGTTTTCTCATCGGGGGAACGGCTATTGGAAGCAATCCTTTCAACCTGGCGCCGCGGCTGGGTTTTGCCTGGAATCCGGGAAACGGCAACTTCGTGCTGCGTGGCGGCTACGGCATTTACTGGGACTCGTTTACGTTTGCGTCTTTGACCGCATCGCGGTCAGCGCCTCCCTTGAATTACAACTTTAGCCTGGCCTGTGTGCCGAATCTCCCCTGCCAGATCTCCGGCCCAAACAGTTTTGACAACCTTATCAACGGGACAGCACTCATACTTGGGCAGGCAAACAGTCAGGTTGGCAGTTTTGGAAACCTGGCGAACTTTGGCAACGTCACCAGCGTGAACCCGCGGCTGAGCAATCCTTACGTTCAGAACTTCAGTCTGGGAGTCGAGCATCGCTTCGCCAAGAGCTACTTCTTCGGTCTTTCTTATGTGGGAACCAAGGGCACGCATTTGACACAGCTAATACCCATTAATTCGTTGGTGGCCGGAACAGGGAACAGGCTTGACCCCAGATTTGACCAGGTGAACTTTTATGATGATGGCGCGAGTTCGATCTTTCATTCGCTCCAGGCCGAATTCAAGAAGAGCTTCTCCCATGGCTTGCAATTCCAGGCTTCCTACACCTGGTCGAAGTCTATTGACGATGCCTCCGATTTCAGCCCCACGATCCAGGCGAACGACAACAGCTTTCCGCAGGATGCATTCAACCTTCGGGCGGAACGCGCGGTCTCGAATTTCGATGTCCCTCATCGCATCGTCGTGACGGGAATTTGGCGAGTACCTTTCTTCGACAACCGGAGTGGATTCACGGGAAAGGTCCTGAGTGGATGGACATTCCAATCCGTAAACATGTGGGAGTCCGGCCTGCCGGCAACGGTGCTGTCGGGGCCGGAGAGAGGGATTGTCGATGTTAACCAAGACGGGAATCTCATCGATGTTGCCACGGCACTCGACAACACGCGCGCAAATTGCAGCCCAACGGGGTTTCAATTCAGACTGGGGAATCCGGAGGGCAATTTCGGTTTTACTCAGCCCCCAATCGGGGGAAATGGCACTTGCGGTCGTGACAACATCAGGATGAGGAGTTTAACGAATTTTGATTGGTCATTCTTCAAAGACACGCGATTGACCGAGAGGGGGCCCTTGGGCTCGGGGCCCTGGAATCTCCAGTTTCGAGCGGAGATGTATAACATTTTTAACATTCCGTTTCTGACTGCGCAGGGCAACAATTGGCGCATGGTCTCGAGTCCGAGTTTCGGATCAGCGAATGCCGCTGGCATTACGCGAAGATTGCAATTTGCCCTGAGACTGATTTGGTGAGCCATCGAGCGAGAGAGTCATCGTTGTCCCTGCTGACGCCGTGTTCGCCGCTGGTCGGATGGCCATTGAGAGCAACCGGAAGTTATTTGGCTCTGTTGAAATCCCGGGTTCGCGGGGAGATTTGAAAGTTCTACGAGGAGATGACTGTCGCTGGACGCAGAAGAGGGTGTCGACAGGACTGAACTATCTCCGATTCGAGATCCGCACCCCCCCCCGAGCAGGCAGGCATCCCGCAGAAAACTTCTTGACAAATATTCG
>JBAWGF010000323.1:0-1727 GCA_049592615.1 Candidatus Acidiferrales bacterium | reverse complement strand
CTCGACAATCTCTTTGGAGTTCAATTCGGCCTCTCCGTGAACGCGACTATCAGAGCGGCGTCCTGGATTGCGATGCGCCGGCAAAGAACTGGCAAAAGTTGGTCCACAAAACGCTGAGTCACTTGCTCGGGCGCGTCGCGCAGTGCCGGGACGCAGTGAATCAAAGCCATCGCAATTATTTCGGGCTCAGACGGCAGGTAGCCCTGAAAACATTTCCACGCGATGGCCTCGACAAGCTCGACGCAGAGGTCGAAACCGTCGATTGTTTCAGCGTCCATTTGCGTTCTCATTTTGTACGCGGCTCACACTCATCGGGCTCACGCCAAAGCGAGTGGCAACAATCTGCTGCGTGAGGCCACTAGAAAGCAATTCGCGGGCGCGGTCGATTGATTTCAAATCCAGTTTCGTCCGGCGGTCGATGTTTGGATTCGGAACCGGCAATCCTTGGGGTCGAACGTCCCGCGCCGCCGGCTTGATAGCGCAAAAATCCGCGATGGCGGACGCGATCGTGCATTGCACGAACTCCCCGCAAAAGTCCGAGAACGAACCAATGTCGGGCTTTTTTCCAATGGCCGTTTCGTACATCCGTTTCAGAATTAGAGCGTCCGCGGCACGGATAAGGATGAGGACTTTGAAGCGGCTTCCAACGCGCAAGGGCGCAGGCGCTTCGTTTCGCTTCCGCCGCGAAACGCGGCCAACGGGGTCGATAAAATCGCGCGGGCACGTGAGGCACCGAAAATTTTGGACTCTGCCGTTGCCGCGTTTAACGACGCCCGATTTTCGAACGTGCGCGACCGAGTTACACTCGGGGCAGGGAGGACGCTCGCTTGCGTGATGCGCGATGGCGAGAGATCCGATTTCGATTCTCCCTTCAGGAAAACCGGAAAGGGCGGGTGCGGATGCGAGCCGCATCACCGCCCCGTGCGCGCCGCGCGACCGCGGCGGTTGCCGGCTTTTGGTCGGACGCGACCAAACTCAACAATTGGAGGCAAGCGAGCGGGCGCATCGAGCGGATGGCAATGCGCCCTTGCCTGCTCGCTCTTTTGCACGCAGGGGCCAGCCCGCGCTGCAAACTCGATCAGTCCTCTTCGATTTTCACCATGTGCTCGAATTCAAGTGGAACGACCGGCTTCGGAGTTTCGGAAATCGCGCGCTGGCCTTCGCGCGGGATCGCGCGATACATCGGATTGTCCGGCGTGATCCCGGAAACTCCGGTTGGAACCAGTTTCGAGAGATCCTGGTCAGCCACGGTCTTTTCGCAGTCCTGGCACATTTGAGCGTGCCTCTCCGCAGCTTCTTGGTGCGCTGCCATCGCTTCGCGGTGAAAGGCGTTGTGATGCTCGTTCGTCGGACCTTGTTCCTTGTCGTCCTCTTCCATCGCCGCAGCTTTCTGTAAATGCTTTTTGTGCAACTGCGCCATTTTCGTGTGATGCTCCGCGGCGACCTTGTGGAGATTCACTAAGTGCTGGCGAACGCTTGCCATTGATTTCCTCCTAAACGAAAGTTTGTTTCTGCTACGCCGCAGCGCGCGCCTGCTCGAGAATTTCTTTTGCGACGTGCTTGGCTTCCTCGCCTTCTTCAGGATGCCCGGCGAAAATGCGATCAATCACCGCGCACGCTTTCTCGAGTCGTGCGTTGGACCGTTTCTGAAAACCTTCAGAGACCGACACGCGCGAGGGATAAAGCTGTGAATCCCAGTCGAGGTCTAACCCTTTGGCCAGCGTATT
>JBAWGF010000322.1:0-33987 GCA_049592615.1 Candidatus Acidiferrales bacterium | reverse complement strand
CACCGAAGGAGTCTTCATTGTTGTGGCGCACTCGTCCGACGTCGGTCCGCGAGCCAACTTCTATGCGCAGGTCGCCGCGCTCGTTCACTCCGCTTCCCTCCCGCGCCCTACCCGTGCCGGACTTTGTCATCTACCAATCGCAGTCCACACTCGTTTATTGCTTCGCTTCCGATTCCTTCGCGGCCTTCGAAGGACCCGGTTTGCAGCAGGTGACACAATACGCGTCGAATTCACCTTCGTGTTTCGTCTGAATCTTCTTCCGCACGGTCTCGACGATCTGCCACACGCGCTCGTGGACTTCGGGGCTGATCAGAACCTCGCCGCCTTCCGCTGCAGCACAGTAACGCGCTGCGCGGTTGACCGCGTCGCTGATCACGGTGAACTCCATGCGGTCCGCCGTGCCCACGAATCCATGTACGACCTCACCGCAGTGGATCCCAATGCCGAAGTCGCGACACGGCACGTTGCGGACTTTTCGCAATTCGTTCAGTTTGGCGACAGCCGCTTGCATGTCCACCCCGGCGCGGATAGCGTGCTCGTGCTGTTTCGGGTCCGGCTCCGGACTCCCCCAGACAGCAAGAATCGCGTCGCCCATGAACTTATCGATTGTCCCGCCGTGCGCGAAAATAACTGGGACGAGCACCGAAAAATATTCGTTCAGCATCTCGACTACATCGTCCGGGTCCATGTCGCGAGCGAGTTGCGTGAAACCGCGAATATCCGAATTCAAAATCGTGACCTCGCTCCGCTGCCCGCCTAACCTCAGGCGGCCGCGATGCGCCAGAAGCTGCTCGGCGACCTTGGGTGAAAACTGCCGCAACAAATTCGCCTTTGCGACCGATTCACGGCGGAGTTCGTCCTGCAACCGGTAACTCGCCACGGCCATCGCGGCGTACTGTGCAACGACGACGAGCAGCCTTAAATCTTCTTCACGAAAAGTTATTTTAACGTTGCGGGCGCCCGCACAGATCACTCCCAGCGCCTCTCCCTGCCAGACGAGCGGGGCGTACATTCCTGATTCGATCGCGTTTTCCACGATGCTCCCGCTGATGTCGCCCTCCATGTTGCGTTTCCAGATGAACGCCTTGCGATCCTTGATGGCGCGGCGCGCCAGCGTTTCGCTCAAATAGGGCTGACGTTCGTAATGATATGCCTTAAGCAAAAGCGCGTTCGTGCCCGGTTCCAAGAGCAACAACGCCCAGCTCTCCCCGCTCGGAATCAACGCCACAACCTGATCCACAATCGCGGGCAGCAGGGATTCAAGCTGCGTCTTCGCGGCAAATTGGAGAGGAAGATCGCAAACGACCCGAAGACGGCGGGCTGTCTCTTCACTGTTGCCATCGGCGGAAACGGCATCGAAAACCGTCGCGTCCACATCGTGCGCGATCGCGACATTCGTTTCCTTGCTGCTCTTTTCAGGCGCGAGGATTCTTCCCTGCTCGAGGTAATTTGTTTTCAGAAGCGCGGCCTGCGCGTCGAAAAACTCGATTCGAAGAGTTGTCTCTCCTGCGAGGATGGTGTCGCCGGGCTGAAGCTGCTGCTTTCCCTGCCGCTTGATGTCCACCCCATTCAGTTTCGTCCCGCGCGAACTGTTTAGGTCTTCAATCCAGTGCCGCCCGTCCTCTTCCCAGATTCTTCCGTGCAAGCGGGAAACTTTCTGGTCCGGGGCGAGATCGAGGAGGATTCCACCACTTTCATCGGCGCGGCCGATGATCACTTCCTTTTCGGAAGTCTCCCAAGCCTTCTCTTTGCCGCGGTAGGTGCAGAGGATTCGCATCGTCGGGTCAATCATAGGCTGAAGCGGGGCCGCGGGGGAAGAGCCAGCGAAGCAAACCGGCTTTTCCTTGTCATTTCACGTCCGTAATCACCCACGTGTTGTTCTTCTTGGCCAATTGAAAGACGTCCGTGTCGTTGCGGCTCGTGAGTTTGCCGCCTTTCGGAGTGATTTCCTGCGTAACACTAGCCGTCACGGTGGCGGATGAGCCCTCGGAATTCATTTTGACAGCAGTGATATTGATCTGCATGCGGATGGATGCTGCGCCGCTGAATGCATCCTTGTACCCGTTGTAGCGCGACCCAATCGACGGCCAGATCCTGCGCAGTGCATCAGCATCTCTTTGTTCAAACGCTTCCGCGTAGTGTTGAATCACACCTTGAACCGCTTCGCGGTCTCCGTGCCTCAGTGATGGCCCCGCGCGCTCTCCGGAAGAGGTCACGATGGCTGCTCCTGACGGGGCCACTGGTTGAGCGGCCGGGGTGTTGAGCGCTGCAATCTTGGTATTGATCTCAGCGATGTGCCGAATAGCATCAGAAGCATGAGGACCGCCGGCTTGGGCGATGGCTTGAAAGGAAGTTCGTGCGGCCGCGAGCTCGTTCTTGTTGGATGCGCTGGCAGCCTGTTGGTATTTCTGCATAGCCTGCTGAAATACAACCTCGCCGCTGCTATTGGCCGCGCGCGCCTGCACGCCGCTGATCGCACCGGGCACATGTTCTGCATAACTTCGAGCGAGGTCCGCTCGCGAACCCGGTCCCATACTATCGGCCAGCGCCTGGAATTGCGACTGAAGGCTTCTCAATTGCAGGACGGCCGACTCATCATCGCGCAAGGAGAGCTGTTTGAACTGATCCGCCAGGACAGCGATACGGTCCTGCTCCGCCTGATCGAGATCCTTGAGAACCTGTGAAGGATCGCCGCCATTCTTTTCGAATTCGTCGGCCTTCTGGCGCGCACCCGCGAAATCGCCCTGATTGATATCCTGTCTTGCCTGAGCCAAAAGCCGGTCTTGTAGTTGATGCTGGGGAATGACCTTCTCAAGATATTTCTGTGCGTCGTCGCGGCGCACCCCGCCCGCAGGCAGTGTCATAATCTGATCGAAAGTTTTCTGCGCTTCGGCGTATCGTCGGGAGGCGACGCTGCCGATCGCTTGCTCCCACAATTTCTCCTCCCGCTGCCGGAGCTGCGCGAGGTCCTTGTTCTTCATTGAATCTTCGATTTCGCTCAATTTTTTCTGGACGTCGGCTGTCAGCGGCCCGTTCAATTGCAATGCGTCCTGGAGCACCTGGTGCGCGCCCTCAAAATTGTTCGCCGCAATGAGTTTGCCTGCTTCGTCGAGTGCTTCGCGCTGCTTCACCTCGAGTGGATCGACAGCCGGCTTGGAGGGAGCAGCATTATTTGTCGCCGGCGTGGGATTCTCGGAGGTCCGGTGCGACGTAAGGAAATGCCATCCTGCCAGGGCGACGATTCCAAGACCCAAGACACCGGCTGCGACCATCGCAGCCTTCTTCCACGCTGGTGTCTGAGTAGGTCGAACCTCCGGAGCAACAGGCGTTTGAATCGCCGCGTCGTGAGCGCGCGGCAAAACCACTTCCGACCGAGTCTCCGCCTTCCCGGCCGGCTCTGCAAAACCCGGATGCAATGATTTCCCGACAGGAGGCGCACTCGGCTGCCCCGATATTGCCGGCTGGCTCGCTGAAGCACGCGACGCGACTGCATCCGCAGGCACCACAGGCGAGGGAGACCCTTGCAGGAATGCGTATTCTCTCGAAAGCTCCGACGGTGGGGCGGATGAACCCGAGGGCGACGCCGCCGGCGCACCGGACCTCGCGGCCTGAATCTCGCGCGACACGCGTTGAATGCGGGAATCGAACGTGTCGAAAACCTGTGTCGCAAGTGCGTCGTCAATGGCCCGGCCGGCGTCCGTGAGGTTTCCAGACTGGACCATCGTCCGGATCGTCTGCAGTGTCTTTTCCTGCTCTCTTTTTTTCTCCCGCGCCTGATGCTCCACCTCGGCGGAACTCAGGAGTTGCGTCAGATTGGTGTCCGGCCCGAGCGTTGCGAGGGTGTGCTTCGCGAGGTCGATCGCTTCGCTCAGTTTTTCCCGGTTGATTTTGACCTTGATTTCGCGAATTCGCTGCTCGATTTCTTTCCGCGTCTGGAGTTTTTTCTTCTGCGTCTCCGCCTGCTCACGCAGTGCGGTCAGTTCGGCGTTGTCCGGGAAGAATTTCAAGCCCGACAGGACGGCTTTGATGGCGTCGTCAAATCGATTTTCGTCGAGGAGCTTATTCGTTTCCGCGATGGACTTCCGGAGGACGGTTTCGCCCTCCACTTGCACCTGCTGGGTTCGCGCAAAATCCACGAGGCGCGACAAATCAGTGTTCCCCGGAAAATCGGCCAGCAGCTTTTCGCCGCGCGAAACGGCGTCGCCATACTTCTTCTCGTTCACCAGTTTTTTCAAGGCGTCAAGTTCGCGCTGCACGCGCTCGGACTTCGCTTCTTTTTCCTGCTCGTGCTCGACCACTGACCGCAACTTCTGCACCGCCGTATCCTTCGGGTGAATCGCTCGAAGCTCATCGAGCAGCGCGAGCGCATCCCCGAAATGCTGCGCGGCGAGAAGCGATCTGGCTGCAACGAGTTTCTGTTGTTTCTCCTGTTCGCCCTGATCCTCTTTCGCGGTTGCGAGCAGCTTCGTGATTTCCGGCTCGTCGGGATACTCATCTTGCAAAGACGAAAGCAGCGCGATCGCTTCCTCGTGGCGGCGCCCGGCCAGCAGGCTGCGGACCTCCGCCAGTGATTCGCTCCGGCGTTGGCTCGCACGATCGCGCTGGAAATCTTCGAGGAGCTTCGGAATTTCATCGTCGCCCGGATACAGCTTCTGCAAATCGGAGAGGAGCGCGTTGTACTCCTCATAGTGGCGGCCCGCCAAAAGTTTTCGGGCCTCCTCCATGGTTTCCTGCTTGTGCTGCTCGGCCTGGTCCTCGCGCGCCGTCTCAAGCAGTCGTACGATTTCCTCTTCGTGCGGAAAATCTTTCTCGAGCTCCGTGAGAATCTCGATGCACTCGGTGTATTTCTGTTGCGTCCAAAGGCCCCGGGCCTTTTGCATCATTTCGAGTTGTTGGACGCGCCGCTGGCGCTCGACTCGTTCTTTCAACACCTGCTCGGCGAGGTTTTTCGCGCTCTTGTTCGAAGGCTCGGCTTTGAAAACCTTGGCCAGCAGCGCCTCGGCTTCGTCCGGCAATCCTTCGGCCAGACGATGCCGCGCGTCCTGCAGCAAATCCGTGATGGCCTGTGCGGCCTGCAGCTCTTTTTCCACCAGCTTGCTCAGCTCTTGCGCGGGTGCATAGCTGGAATCGAGTTGTAGCGCACTATCGAGTACGACCTTTGCCTCCTGGACCTTCCCCTCTTCCAGAAGCGCGCGGCCTTTTTCAACTCGCTCTTGCGCCTTGGGCCGGATCATGAGGCGCTTGAGTTCGGAGTTCACTTTTTCCAGCATGCTCCGGACTTGCGAATTCGTCGAATCCACCTGCAGTGCCTGGCGCAAAAGATCGCGGGCCTGCGGAAAATCCCCCTGCTCGGCGAGCTGCCGGCCCTGCTTCATCATTTCTGCAACGCTTTGCGATTGCAGGCTCTTGCACAGGGGATCGAGATCCAGCAGCAGATCTTCCATCGACTGATATCGTTCCGCCGGAGACTTTTGCAGAATTTTGCCGATAATCTTGTCGAGTTGAGGAGGAAATTCGGGAATGAGTTCGCCGAGGCGCCGCGGCTCCGCTTGGCAGATGCCGAGCATCAGGCTCGCAGGATTTTCACCCTGAAACGGCCGCTGGTAATACAGCAGCTCGTACAGCAGGACTCCGAAGGACCAGATGTCCGAGCGCTCGTCCGCGTGCTCCCCGTGATACTGCTCCGGAGACATGTACGCGAAAGTTCCGATCAGCATTCCGGTCTGCGTCTTGGAAGTTTCCATCACGCGGGCGATGCCGAAGTCCACCACTTTGATCTGGCCTTCTTTGTTCACCATCACGTTGCCCGGCTTGATGTCGCGGTGGACGATTCCCCGCTTGTGCGCGTAGTCGAGCGCGCTGCAGACCTGCATGGCATACACGAGCTTGAGCGGGACGGGGAGAGGCATCCTGCGGGCAATGATTTGTTCGAGGTTTTCGCCCTCGATCAATTCCATCGCGATATACGGGACGCCGCCTTCATCGCCCATGTCGTAAATCGTGACGATGTTCGGATGCTGCAAGCCGCCGGCGGATTGCGCCTCGCGGTAGAAGCGCTGTAACAAATTCTGATAATCGGCGCCGCTGGCGGTGATGGTCTTGAGCGCAACGAGACGATTGATGATCGGATCGCGAGCGCGATACACAACGCCCATGGCCCCGTGTCCCAGCTCACCGAGCACTTCGTATTTGCCCAGCTTGTCCAGCCCACACCTCTCGCGCCGTGCCCCTCAAAAGTGAGGAGCGATCTTCACGCGCGCACTTGCCATGGAATGGAAACGGCCCTCGTTGAAACGCGATTGAGGATTGCGCCTATGGCAGTTGCCTCAGAAGAACAGGATAGTCCCAAAACCCCTCAGTGGTGTCAATCGCCTGAAGATGAGCGCCACGGAGATAGCAATACTCGTAACGGCATTTTGGGAAGCTTGCGCAGGCCGAAGTCGCTACTCTGCGCTATTTCGAACCAAAACGAGGTGAAACACGATCCGTTCGGTGAAACCGAGCCGCTTGTACAATTCCACGGCGCGCCTGTTTTCCGGCCGCACGTGCAGGATCGGCACTTCCCCGCGATTGCGGATCCGCTCGATCAGATCGCTCATGAGTGACCCGGCCAATCCCCGGCCCGCAAAATCCGGATGCGTGCACACAGCGCTGATCTCCGTATGGCCCGGCACGCGAAGCCGCTCCCCTGCCATCGCGGCCAGCCTTCCGTCAAGGCGCACGCCGAGATAGTCTCCTAACTCCCGCGTGCGCCTGCCGAATGGACCAGGCTTGGTAAGTTCGGCGAGCGCCAACATTTCCGGCACGTCCGCTTCGGTGAGCGCGATCGATTCGGCAGCAGGCGAAAGAGCGCCGCGATTCTCTTGCACCATCTGAAGGAGCGGAGTGTCGCTGAAGACAGTCAGACCCGGCGGCACTTCCGTCGGCTCTCTCAAAAATAATGCAGTAGCTACTCCGGGAGACTGAAGCGTTGCGAGCGAATCAAACGCAGGCCGCGACGGCTCTTCGAATCCCCCGAGCGACGTGATTTCGGGAGGAAATCTTCGCGCCAGGTTTGCGGCCTTGGCGAAGTTCTGCTGTCGCGTCGTAAGCGCGTGCCAGATTGGGTTGTCTAGACGATGCGCCGAAGGCGAGCTCATTTGTCCGTGCCCGTGTGCGTTCATTTCTTGCAGCCAGAAAAAAGTGTACCTTCTTCCCGGAAACTCCGCTATCCAGAATTCGCGCCCAAAATCAGGGGATGATGCTCGACGTGACGGTCATCATCGCTGACGGAAAGAATTCCTGCGAATTCGACCACACGCATGCAGGAACACCATAAAAATTGGGGTGCCGGATTGAATCGGCACCCCATGTAGCGCTGAGCGCAAAGAACAGTTCCCTTACCTCGCTACGGCTGACTTCTGCGCCGCTGTGCCGAGAGCCTCGGCAAGTTTCTGCGAAACCAGTTGAACCGTGACTTTGGTTGCGGGTGTTGCTGCAAGCGCGTTCAGCAATGCGAAGTCGTGATGAGTGGCCAGCACGCGCAATGCGGTCACTTCTACTCCAGATTGCATCAACTTTTTGGCGTACGCCTCGCCCTCGTCGCGCAAAATATCGTTTTCATCGACAATGAGGAGCGCCGGAGGCAAACCCTTCAACTGTTCCGTTGTCGCCGACAATGGTGACGCTGTGGTCTTCCTGCGGTCTTCCTTGTTGGGAGCGTATGCGTCCCAGAACCACGCCATCGCAGCCTTTGTCAGCCACGGACCGTCGGCGAACTTCTCGTACGATTTCTGAGCAAGGCTCGAATCCGTCACCGGATACATCATCACTTGATAGCGGATTGCGGGCCCTTTGCGTTCCTTTGCGAGTTGCGTAACCACTGCAACCATGTTGCCGCCCACGCTGTCACCTGCCACCGCCAACCGGCTTCCATCGAGACCAAACTCCTTGCCATGCTCGGCGACATACTTTGTCGCCGCATAGTCTTGCTCGATCGGAACGGGAAACTGCGCCTCCGGCGAAGGCGTGTAGTTCACGAAGACAAAAGCGGCGTTCGTGCCGTTGACCAGATCGCGCAGCAATCGGTCATGTGTATTCTTGCTGCCCAGAATCCAGCCGCCGCCGTGGAAGTACATCACCACCGGCAAAGGGCCTCTGGCGCCCTGTGGACGATAAATACGAACGGAAACTTCTCCTGTAGGACCAACCGGCAGAACCCTTTCTTCGACATCGGCTGGAAGCTTCGTTACGGGTATCGCCTGCGCATCCTCTAGCAACTTACGCGCGTCGGCGTAGGTGAGTTCATAGAGTGGTTTTCCTGCTTGTGCAGCCAGGGCATCGATGAAGGCTTGCGTCGTTGGTTCGAGAATCGGCTTCATCTGCTCGCTCATTGAAATCTCCTTTGCATATCTCTCGATCTCGCCGGCTATAGCCGGATGGTTCGGAATTCGCAAATACCCGGGTTAAAAATCACGCACAATCTGGGACAGAAACCATGTTCTGCGCTCCGTCTGGTCGATCCAGTTTTCGATCAAGCTCGTCGTAGCGACATCGTCGTGCTTCTCGCAGATTTCATGCGTCGCACGCAGGAATCGCGTCAGTTGCTGGTTGTCGGCGCTCAGTTCCGCCAACATCTGTTTCGGAGCTACAAATCCGTCGTTGTTGTCTTTCAAGCGTTGATGGCGAGTGACATCGCTGATGGAACGAATCGTGGTTCCGCCGATCTTGCGCGCTCGTTCTGCGACGTCGTCAGTCATCGCGAAAATTTGCTCGGCCTGCTCGTCGAGCAGCAAATGGTAATCGCGGAAGTGGCGCCCGCTCATGTGCCAGTGAAAGTTCTTCGTCTTCACATAAAGCGCGAAGACGTCCGCAAGTGTTTGACGTAAAGACGCAGAAATTTCGTCAACACCGGCGCTGCTGAGATCGGTTGGCGTCTCCAATGCCTTATTTACTTCTTCTTTTGCTTGAGCTGCTGCCGTCTTTGCCATCGTCTTTCTCCTTTAATTGTTGTTTGCAGTTGATTGGGTTTCGCCGGTTGGTTTAATTCCACAGTGCCGCGCGTGTTCGAATCCGTTGAACGAACACATTGGGTTAGATGTGCGGCAGGATTGTTAGGATTCGCTCACGAAAGATTTTTTTCAGCACAGGAGGGGCGCCCAATTTTCTGTAGGGGCATTGCGTCACGGTCGTCGCACGCAAGGACTCTGAGTGACCAAAAGCTCCTGGACCAGATTCCATGCCTTGTTGAATTCAATGGGAACTTTAGGTTCTTAATTGATTCGTATTGAATCATTTTCAGCAACCCGATGAAGCCGTTTGAAGCCTGCGGAAAATTGGTGCATTCGCAGATACAACTTCAACTACACTACTGAATCGTTGATGTCATAGCTGTTTTGAATTGTGCGATAGATTGACGAACAATCATTCAGCTTGCCATACATTTAGTCGCACCGGCTGGTATGCTTGCTCAACGCACCGGTTGCCGATTCATCGTTATATTCAGCGCGCCATTACGGTTGGCGAACCTGATTACTTCGAGCGGTGCCACGAGCCGCTCCTAGGTGTATCAGGGTCTCAGGGGGATGGTCCAGGAGTTTGATCTTGGCAACATTAAGACGAATGTCGGTTGTCCTGCTTCTCATAGGGCTCTTGGACGTGTCGCGCGCAGTGGAGGGGCAGAACGCCGCCGACACCGCTGAATCAAGACCCTGTAGCGCAGGGGCGCGCGTTGGCGCAGGGCCCGCGGGAATCAGCGCTTCCCTGCGTGCTATCGAGAGAAAGCTCCACTACATCAAGGTGGACGAGGGCGCACTGGGAGGCACCGTCGCGAAGTATCCTCGCCAGAAACTCGTCCTCACAAGCCCCGTTGAGTTCCCCATGTATGGAAAATTCAAGAAGACGGAGCTCTCAAAAGAAGACCTCTTAGCCTTCTGGGACCAGGTACTTCATCGAAATGATTTCAGGTTTCGGGCGAACGAAAAGGTTGCAGACATCAAGAAAGATGAAGCGGGGCTTTTCACGATTTCGACCAGCAAGACTCAGTACCGCGCCCGCGCAGTGGTCCTGGCGCTCGGAAAGACCGGCAGCCCGCGCAAGCTGGGCGTCAAGGGCGAGGATCTACCGAAGGTGATGTACCGGCTGATCGAGGCCGACCATTATGTGCACAAGAAAATTCTGGTCGTGGGCGGCGGGGACAGCGCCGTCGAAGCCGCCATGGGTCTCGCGAATCAGGTGGGCAACACCGTTACCCTTTCCTACCGCCAGGGCGCGTTCAGTCGCATCAAGGAGCGAAATTTGCAGCGCATCGAAGAATGCGTTCGCAAGGGAAAGGTGAAGGTGATATTCAACTCTTCGCCAGTCGAGTTCATGCCCGACGCGGTTGTGCTCGACGTCAATGGTGCAAAGCACCGCATGCCCAACGATTATGTCTGGATTTTCGCCGGAGGCGAGCCTCCTTCGGCTTTTCTCAACAAGATTGGCGTCGGATTTGGCGCGCGGGAGATTACCTCCGAGGGGAGCGAAGCCGCTCGCGAAGCAGTTTCCGTTGCGACTTAGGGCCCGTCCGCAAAGACCGTCGGATTCGACCGAAAGTGAGGACGATATGAAGAGGGCAGCGCCGGTGAAGATTTTAAGCGCGGTGGGTCTCGCTCTTGCGCTGATTGCCGGATGTCATAAGCAACAGAGCGATGCAGATGCGATTCGCTCCGGAATCACGAGTCATCTTGCTTCGCTTAAAACTTTGAGCCTCAGCTCCATGGACGTCGATGTCGCCGAAGTATCGATTCAAGGAACTCAGGCGCATGCACAAGTTTCGTTCCGTCCGAAAGCAGGAGCCCCTCAGGGAGCTTCGATGCAAGTCTCCTATCAACTCGAAAAACACGATGGGCAGTGGGTCGTCACAAAAACGGAAGCGGCGGGCGGCGTGATCGTGCACCCGGCTCCGGGAGCGAACCCACATCAACAGCCCGATTTGGCCCCGGCGCATGGTCAGGCATTCGATCTCCAGCATACGATTGCCCGGACTGCTCCCGGTGCGAAACAGCCAATTCCTCCCGGCCATCCACCCATCGCTCCCGCGTCACAGCCAGGCAAAGAGCCAGTCGCCACCACACCTCATTGAAGGGATTATCGCGCCCGAGAGGCCTCGTTTAGCTTGGCTGGTGATCGCAGCAAACACGCACACAGTTTCAGCGTATGGAGCGCCAATAGCGATTGCAGGCGAAACAAAAATGTGTGTCTGGGCAGATGAGCGCGCCATGCCGGCGCTATACGATAAAGGAGGACCTATAAACTAGCATCGCAGCTGTAAGTTGCGGTTGGTAGGGGCGGTGGGGATCGGACCCACGACCTTCGGCTTAAAAGGCCGCTGCTCTACCACTGAGCTACGCCCCTCAAGAGATAGCAAACAATTCTAACGTGCGCGCCCAGATCGAGCAACACGCCATTCTACGCCGCCCGACGTCGCCATTCCGCAGCCACGCCATGCCATCTCGCGCGAATTCAATTGTGAATTGCGATTCTCAGTCGGCGGATGGAACTTCGCGCGGCTGTATGGAGGCGCGCGGCCGCTTGCGCTTCCAGACGTAGTCCTTGCGGAGCTTTTCCTGGTGCTTCTTCACCTGATCCTCGATCTCGGCAAACGCAATTTTCACGCTCGCGCGAACATCCGCGCCCTGCCCGGTCGCGTGAAGCGTCCCGGTGGGCAAAGTAAGGTTCAGTGAAAAGGAGTATTCGGTCTTGCGAGGCTGCTTTTCAATCGACCCGTGCAGCAGAACCAGATCCGGAGCGTACCGCTTCAGCAAGCGTCCCAACTTTTCGATGTGGTGTGCCGCTGCTTTCTTGATCGTGTCGCGAAATCCTGACGGAATATTGCTGTAAGAGATTTTCATTTGAGCACCCTGTTCCGAGTTGGTTGACCAACGGAAGGGACATTGGCGTAGGGGCACTTTCAGCATAACGCTCCGCGCTTCGTGTTGCAACCCGCGCCCTGCGCCGGCCAGCGGCCCGAGCACACTTCCTGCGATTGACAGCCTCGCCAATGGCGTCATAGTCTGCGAAGGGCTGCCTCGAGTCGCCCCACATGCCCCCGAAGACCAAAGCGAATCCGCCAAAGACGGCGCGGATTCTCGTCGGCCCGGCCGGGTGGTCCTACGCGGACTGGAACGGCATCGTCTATCCATCGCACCGAGCGCACGGTTTTCACGAAGCCAATTACCTCGCCGAATTCTTCGACACGATTGAAATCAACACGTCGTTTTATCAGCCGCTGCGGCCCGGCATTGCAGCGCAGTGGCTCGACCGTGTCGCCGCCAACCCGCAATTTCTTTTTACCGCGAAGCTCTGGCAAAAGTTCACGCACGAGGGCGGCACAAATGCGGACGACGTAAAAATCGTCCGCGAGGGATTCGACGTTCTGTTCGGCGCGGGCCGCCTCGGCGCCGTGCTGTTGCAGTTCCCTTTTTCGTTCCATCACACGCCTGAAAATCTCGTGCGCTTAAGGCAGATTCTCGATGAGTTTCACGGCTATCCGCTGGTTGTGGAGTTGCGCCACTCCACGTGGTCACGCAAGGATTTTTACAAGCTCCTGCACAGTCTTGGCGTCGGATTCTGCAACATCGACCAGCCCGTGATCGGCCGCTCCGCGAAACCGAGCGAGGAAGCCACTTCTCCCGTCGGCTACGTCCGCCTTCACGGCCGCCGTTACGACACGTGGTTCAGCGACGATCCCTCGACGCCGCCTTCGGAGCGCTACAACTATTTGTACTCGCCGAAGGAGCTGGAGCCGTGGGTCGAGCGCGTGCGCCACATTGCCGAGCACACCCGGACGACTTTCGTTGTCACGAACAATCACTACCAGGGCAAAGGAATCGTCAACGCCTTGCAGCTCATCAATCTCCTCACCGGAAACAAAGTGAAAGTGCCGGAGACCCTGCGTCACCACTATCCGCAGCTCGAGGCCATCGCCAGCGAGCCCTCGAAAGAACCGACGCTGTTCCCACTTCCGCCGGAATAAGCACAATTGCCATGCGGCTGCGCGGCGCTACTCGCTCGGTTTTCTGATGCAAGCGAAATCTGGCCGTGAAAATGCAACTAAAGCAGATGAGTGCGGGTCTCTACTTGGTGAAGGAATCTACTTCTTGAAGAGATCTTCGAAGGCTTTGCGCGCGTCGTTGGGACGTCCGGCCGCTGGAGCCGCAGGAGCGGTAGTTGCGTAATTCACCGGCGAAGTGTCCTTCTCGACCGTCATCCGAAATTCAAAAAACGTGCAATCGTTCTTCGCGTCTTTCTTCGCGATGCGCTCGGGAATCGGCTGCGTGCATTCGAACTGCGCTGCCGTATCGAAATGCACGCATTGCTTGCAGCTGTGCATTTCGGCTTTGCAGCGCGGGCACTCCCCGTTCGCATCAAACCCCGGCGCCAGCACAGCGCCGCAGCTCGAACAGCGCGCCCGCATGACGGTTCCGACCATCCGCGGCGTCCTTGGCCCGAGCATGTCCTGTTTCGGACGCGGCTCGCTAGGCCGATCGCCACGTTCCGTGCGTTCCTTCTTTTTGTCCTGGGAATCGCGGTCGCTGTAGCCCCTCTGCTTATACTTCCGCTCCATGAATTCCTCCTAGGGGGTTGCCCCATCATACTCTGAAAGCCCATGTGTAAATGGGCATTTCGGCGCGGCGTGTGGAATGGTAATTGAACTCGCGCCGTCGAATTGTATCGATGCAGTCTTAAACATAGGGCCCGAATGCCTCCACCGAGTAAACCGGCGGCAAAAAATCGGCCAGCATCCGCCACTCGTTGCCTTCATTGCGCGTGTGAAAAAGCTGACCGGTTGATGTTCCGAAATAAACGCCCGCGGGATCGGCTGCGTCCACCGACATCGCCTCGCGCAACACGAGCAGGTGCGCATTGCGATCCGGCAAACCCTTTGCCGCGCGTTGCCATGTACGCCCCGCATTCCGCGAACGAAACACAGTGAGCTTTCCATCAGGGCACGCGCGAAATTCCGCGCCCGTGATCGGAATTACCCATACGGTATCGTTGTCGCGTGGATGCGTCCCCATGCAAAATCCAAAGCGCGACGTGAGCCCCTTCGAGATATCCGTCCAATTTTCGCCGCTCGAATCGCTGCGATATACGCCGCAATGGTTTTGCTGGTACAGCCGCGCACCGTCCGCCGCCGCCAGGAGTTTGTGAACGCACTGGCCCAGGTCCGGAAGTTTATTGGGCATGAAATCCGCGCGCGTGCCACGATTGCGCGGCTGCCACGTCGCGCCGCCATCCTCCGTGTAAAACACGCCCGCAGCCGAAATTCCCACGTGCATTTTCTTCGTGTCCCGCGGATTGGGAACGATCGAATGCAGAATCAACCCGCCTTTTCCCGGAGTCCATCGCCCCCTCGTATCGTGCCGGTTCAGCCCTTTTACTTCGGCCCATGTCACGCCGCCATCCTCGCTTCGAAACAATCCGGCCGGGTCCACCCCCGCATAAACCACATTTGGTTCGTTCGCGCTTCCCGGATGGACGTGCCACATGCATTTCACCGATAGCCCTGAGCTTTCCTCGTAGCGTATTCCGTCTTTCGTCTTCTCCCAAGTCCGCCCTCCGTCGCGGCTGCGCTGAATGTCTCCGCCCCACCATTCCGTGTAGGTTGCGGCATAAAGCGTCTCGCGATCGCGCGGGTCAAACGTGAAGTGATGGCACATGCAACCCTTGTGGAGCGGTCCGTCAACAGACCATTTCTTCCGCTTCGCATCGCTGCGGAAGATAAATGCACCCTTTGACGTCCCCACCAGCAGCAAAACATCATTCTTCCCCAGTTTTTTCATGGCCGGAAGCCTCCCTTCTCTTTGCCCAGAATTTGGAAAGTCCTTCGAACGGCAAATCCGGTTGCAAAAACTTTTGCGGTTGACCGAAGTTCGAGAGAACAGCCTCGGCGGCCAGATAGCCGCTTCGGACGGCGCCCTCCATCGTCGCGGGCCAGCCCGTGCTCGTCCAATCGCCCGCGAGGTACAGATTTTCCACGCTACTCTTCTGCGCTGGGCGCCAGCGATCCACGCCCGGCTCCGGCGAAAATGTCGCATTGATCTCCTTGATCACAGTGGCTTTCAGCAATTTCGCCTCCCGCGTGGCGGGCAAAACCTCGGCCAGCTCGCGCCGGCAAAGATCGATGATTTCCTGCCGCGAGCGCTGGACCAGGTCGTACGACGCGCTGATGACGAGTTGCAGGTATTGCGTCCTCTCGCTTTCCTGACTCCTTGGACGCCCCATTTCGCCTTCCGTTTCGATTCCCGCCGACAAAAGCGTCTTGTTGAAAACCCATTGCGTCGTGTGATCGAGAAGCGTCAGAAATGGTTCGGTCATCACGGTGCCTTCAAACCATAGATGCACGCCTGTGATCGGCGAAGTCCGCAAATGCCGCAGCCCTTCAAGCGCCGCGCCATCTTCCGACAGTTCCTTTGGCAGCAGCCCCAGCGCAACGTCGTGCGGCACCGCGACGATGCACACATCGGCTGAAACTTCGGAGCCATCCTCGACCACCGCGCCAACAAATCGGTTATCGCGTACCCGAATCTCGCGCACGCCGCAGCGCAGCCGTACTTCCCCGCCGCGCTGCTCCACCGCTCCGCGGCACCCTTCGTATAGCTCGCCGAGCGGCACCGACGGAATGCCAACCCGGTATCCCTGCCTGCTTCCGAGAAAACCCTTCCAAAAAACTTCGATTCCGTAGCGCGCGTCCGTCCGTGCGAGTTCTTCGTCAAGCGCGCTCACCAGCACGACGCGCCAGAATCGTTCGATCGCTCCTCGCGTCTGGTGCATGCGCTCGAGCCAGTCGAGCATCGAGACGCCGTCCGCTCCTGCAGGGTGGCCGCCTGCGCGGGCGATCGCCATCATTCCTTTCGCGATGCTCCGCTTGTCCGCAAACGTCAGCGCATCGAAAAGCAAAAATGACGGCGCCATGTGCAGCGGCGGAGGAAGCGGCGCCGCCTCGATCGTCGAACGTCGCCCGCGCGCATCCGCAAAATACAGGCGGTCGTAAAATCGAATCTTTTTCTCTGCACCGGCCCGGCGATAAAAATCCGCAAGATTCGTGCAGCAGCCGAGCGTGACGTGCTGGCAATTGTCCACTTCGCTGCCGTCCGGCAGTGTGTAGGAAGTGGCGCGTCCGCCCAGGTGGGGACGCTTTTCCAGCAAGCGGACGCGGAAGCCCGCCTCAGCCAGCGCGACGGCGGAGGATAGCCCCGCCAGACCGCCGCCGATCACCAGAACGCTTTGCGAGGCCATCCTTCTTCCACCAGCCGCTCATTCCTGCCTTCAACAGGTATTGCAATTTTTCGCCGCTCGAAAGCGAAACGCGCCCGGAAAACACATCGAACTCGCGCTCTTCGATTCGAGCCAGCAAACTGCTGTACGTGCGGATCAATGCCCACAACGTGGCGCGGCTATCCGAATCCACCAGCTCCACCAGCGCCGCACCCTCTTCGTAGAAACGCCACGCGCGATCGGCTTCGAATTCGAGCAACGCTCGGAGCTTTGGCGCAAGCGGTCCTTGCAAATCCTCAGCGCGGCAATCGAATTTCGCGAGGTCTTCCTGTGGAATGTAAACGCGGCCCATGGCGCGATCGCTGCGCACGTCGCGAATGATATTCGTCAATTGAAATGCAAGTCCCAGCTGCTCGGCAAGGTCAGGTGCCTTCGGATCGTGAAACCCGAAAACGTGAAGGCACGTAAGGCCCACGGTTCCGGCTACTCGATAGCAATACTCCGACAATCGGTCGAACGTCGCGTAGGACGCGACCGTCAAATCCATTTCCGCACCGAGAATCAAATCGTGGAAATAACGCGTCGGAATGTCGAATAGCGTGATCGTGTCCGCCAGCGCTGGAAGGATTGCATGACTCTCCGTGCGCCCTGCAGCGGCCTCGTCAAGCCACCCGCGCCAGCGAGCGAGCCCGCGCCGTTTCGATTCGAGATCGCCCGGCTCGTCCGACACGTTGTCAACCAGGCGCATGAAGGCGTAGAGCGCGCACAGCGCGTTGCGCTTTTCCTTGCGCAATCCGAAGAACGAAAAATAGAAACTGCTGTGCGCCGCGCGCGCGATGCGATTGCACTCCGCGTACGATGCCTCGATCGCGCGCCCTCCCGCGGGCGCGGGCTGCCGCACTTCAACGGCATTCCCTTCTTTCACCGCGCCAACGCCCGTCATGTCTTCGGCCTTCGCAGAAGAACCGGCAAACATCTTCCCGCTCAGCGCACGCGCCACAAGCATCAGCTTGGTTGTCTTACTCAGAGCCGGACGCCGCGCGAGCGTGTTGTAGCCGGATGATTCGATCGCATCCAGCACACCGATCCCACCGCGGCTGAAAAGCTCGATATCGATTCGCAGCGCCGGATCCACTCGCTCTGCCAGCGGCAGACCCGCTGCAAAGAGTTCGCGCGTCCGCGCGATGAGCGACTTCATCAGCGCCACGTACCTCTCATCGAATCGTCGCGCAACGATGTCACTATCCTTCAAGCCATGCTCCGCGAGCGCATCGAGTGGAATGTAAATCCGCCCTTTTTCGAGATCGCGCGAAACGTCCTGCCAGAAATTCGCAAGCTGCAAAGCCGTGCATGTGAAATCGGAAAGCTGCTGCCGTTCCGCATCGCGATAGCCGCAGAGATAAAGGAGGAGGCGCCCCACCGGGTTCGCCGAATAAACGCAGTAGTCGAGCACATCGCTCCACGTCGAGTAGCGATGGATGGTTTGATCCTGGCGAAATGCGCGCAGCAAATCGCGGAACGGCTGCATCGGAATTCCCTTCGCGCGAATCGTCTCCCCGAGTGCGATCAGGACGGGGTGCGAAGCGCCGCGCCCATCGGCCCCGATCCGAAGCAGCTCCTCCTCCCACGCGTCGAGCAGTTCCACCGCGCGCCTGGGATCGGAGATTTCGTCGCCGAGATCGTCCGACCATCTGCAATAGGCGTACACGTTATAGAAATGCTGGCGCAGCGGGCGGGGCAGCAGCCAGGAAACGACGTTGAAGTTTTCGTAGTGATGCGTGGCGAGCCTGCGTGTGTAACGCTCGGCTTCCGCGGGCGCGCAGTTTTCGCGCGGCAATTTCCGCGCAATTTCCAATTCAGGTGTGGCGAGCATGGAGCCTTAATGCGGGCGGCGGTACAACGTGCCGTTCCAACTCTCTGCAACTTCCCTGCGATCCTCTTTGCTGCTGTTGCCTACAAAGAAATTCAGTCGTGGCGCGCGGGCCACGCAAGCAGAAACTACATCAAGGAATAACGGCGGTCTTCAGTTCGCCGTTCCGGTGTTTCATGTGCTCGAATACGTGAGGCAGTTCGCGCAGCGGAACTTCGCCGGTAATGAAATCGCTCGAGCGGATTTCCCCGCGCGCTATCGCATCCAGCGCCTCGCGGATGAAGCGCGGCGTATGGTGGAATGTGGACTTGATCGTGATCTCGGAATAGTGCAGCGCCGCGGGATCGAAATTCACCTGCGTCCCCCGCGGGCAACCTCCGAAAAGATTCACCGTTCCGCCCTTCCGCACCATTTGCACGGCCCACTGCCAGGTCATCGGCGAACCGACCGCTTCGATCACTGCGTCGGCGCCGCGGCCGCCATCGGTCAACTGGCGAACCAGTCCCACCGGATTATCAATTTCGGAGACGTCGAACGCCGCAATCGCGCCCAATCGTTCCGCAGCTCGCGTCTGACTCTTGCGTTTCCCGAGTGCAATTACGCGAACGTGCCGCCCCGAAAGAATGCGTATGAATTTCAATCCGATCGGTCCGCAGCCGACGATCACCACTGTGTCGCCTTCTTGGATTCCCGTCTCGTGGATTCCGCGGAGAACGCACGCCAGCGGCTCTGCCATCGCCGCGTCCACGAACGAAACTTGATCCGGAATTTCGAGCATATTCTGCCGGACGATTCTTCCGGGAATGCGGATGAACTGCGCGTAAGCGCCGTTGTTAAAAAGTAGGTCTTCGCAGAGGTTTGGCTGACCCTTGCGGCAGTAGAGGCACACGTTGCACGGCGCCGAATTCGACGGCACCACGCGCATGCCCTTGTGCACGCCGCCGTTGACGGCTTGGCCCTGCAACTCGACCACGCCGGCCAGCTCGTGCCCGAAAAGCGCGGGCGGCTGTATCATGCGTGCGTGGAATCCTTGCTTCCAGACTTTCAGGTCGGTCCCGCAGGTGAGCGCCACTTCCACGCGGACGAGTACGTCGTCTTCCGCCAGAGACGGGATATCGACCCGCTCGATTTTCATGTCTTCACGGCCGTACAGCACGGCCGCTGTCATGTGTCCGTTCGTTTCCACTCTCATTCGTGCGTTATCACCACTTTCAATGTATTATCCGCCGGTCGAGCCGCTAATTCCAATCCATCTGCGATTCGCTCGAGCGGAAACCGGTCGGAAACCAGCTCCCGGACCGGCAAGCGACGCTCGAAAACAAGCGCCGCCGACTCCTCCTGCTCGTCCACCGAAGCACTATAACTGCCGAGAATCTCCTTTTCCTCAACCCCCACGACAGCGGCCGGGAACTCCAATTTGAGCACCGGGTCGTTATGAGCAAACAGTAGCACTCTTCCGCCCGGTCGCGCGAGTGCCAGGGCCTCCGAAACCAATGCCGGGTTAGGCACAGCCACCAGGACGGCGTCCGCGCCCCGCCCGCCGGTCCGCTTGCGCATTTCCGCCAGCAAATCGCACTTCATCGGGTCGAACGATTCCATCGCGCCAAACCGTACGCTCGCTGCCCTGCGTCCTGCCATCGGGTCGCTTGTAAACACATCGCCGCCCTCGTACTTCGCGAGCAGCATCAGGAGCATCCCTATCGGGCCTTGTCCGATCACGAGAACCGTTTCGCCCGAATCCACCCGCGCCTTGCGCACGGCTTTCAAACACGTATTTACCGGCTCGACGAACGTGGCCTCTTCGAAGCTGACATCCGGAGGCAGCTCGATCATTCCGCGCTCGACAATCCAGGGCATGGCGCGAACATATTGCGCGAACCCGCCGCCATTCGGATCGAATCCAGCCGTGAGCCCGACCTTCTTGTATCCCGCGCACTGCGAAAACAGTTTCCGGTCGCAGTAGAAGCACGCACCGCAGGGAATGTGATGGAAGCTGACCACGCGGTCGCCTGGCTTGAATTTCTTGACGCCGCGCCCCACCTTTACCACGGTGCCCGCCAGCTCGTGCCCCAAAATTTGCGGCGGCGCGATAAAACCATGATGAATTTTTTTGATATCGGTTCCGCAGATTCCGCAAGCTGCGACGCGAAACAGCACTTCGCCTTCGCCAATTTCCGGTATCGGCACTGATTCAACCACCACGCGCCCCTTGCCGCGGTACACCCCCGCTCTCATGAGTCCCGCGACCCGCCCGTTCGTTTCATGCGTCCCGATTTGTGCCGTCTGGCTCAAAGCTCTGTCTATCCCGCAGCCGCCGTGGAATTCATCACGCGACCGCTCGTTCGCACCGCCACCGACTGCACGTAGGAATCGAGAAAACGCGCCAGCGCTTCCGCCGCGCTAGCGCTATGCTGGCCGAGGCGCACGAGTCCCGCGAGCGAAGACGGATGCAGGGCGATCTGCCCGATCACGCGCGGAATGCTCACCTTTCCCTCGTCGGTAAAAACCTGATTCATGTCGAGCGGCAAATCCTGGTCCACGGTGTCGCTGATGGCCCGGATGGCGATCGCCGGAATTCCAAATTCCTCTGCCTCGCCAAGTACGTCGAAGCTTTCCATTTCGGCCGCGTCTGAATGCTCGCCGAGCCGGTGCTTCTCCTCCGCTGTCGCGACTACCTGATCGACTGTGCAAAAGCAATCGACGGCCGTCGCGCCATGTTCGATCGCGAGGGATACAAGCTCTCGCTTGCATTCGAACGATGGCTGCTCGGTATCCTTGCCCAAAGATTCCACGAACACCTTGCGCGCCGCTAAAACTTGCCCGATCTTGTATTCCGGGCGCAGCGCCCCGGCCAGACCTGATGAGATGCAGCAACCGATGGTTTCGGATTCGCCCCAGATGACTCCGGAAGTCGCAATGCCCGCGCGCTCTGCTCCGACGCCCGTGAGTATCACGCCCACTTCCGCCGCGCCGATCGTCGCGAAGTACGCGGCCTCAGTTCCCCACTTGCCCGCGCGGAAATCGTGCATTGCGCGCCAGGGTGCGAATTCATTTTCAAGCGCAAATGTGACGAGTATCTTCACTGCAATTCCTCACGCCGCTGCCGCTTGTGCGATCGATTTGCTCGAAACACGGCCGCGGATGTATCCATTTTCTTCGTACCATCGAACCGCTCGCTCGAGCGCCGCTTCCACCGAACTCGGCTTGTATCCCAATTCCCTTTCGGCCTTCTCGCTCTCGACAAACATTCGATGCCGCGACATCTTTACGCCTTCCACCGGAATTTGCGGCTCGCGGCCTGCCAGGCGCGAGAACCATTCATCCGCGTAGCCCGCCGCAAGCGCAAGTGCATGCGGCAATCGCACGCGCGGAGCCGGACGACCGGTGATGGCCGAGAGCGCGTCGAGAATCTGCTTCAAAGTCATGTTGCGAGCGCCAAGGATGTACCGCTCGCCCGCACGGCCCTTCTCTGCCGCGAGCAGATGTCCCGCGGCAACATCTTCCACCGCGGCCACGTTCAATCCCGTATCTACGTACGCGGGCATGCGTCCGCTCAGAAAATCCACAATGATTCGGCCCGTGGGCGTCGGTTTCCAATCGCCCGGGCCAACCGGCGCGGTCGGATTCACAATCACCACGGGCGCGCCATCAACGGCCGCTTCCCTGGCGACTTGCTCCGCCAGAAATTTCGAGCGCTTGTAATTCCCGATCATTTCATCGAGCCTCGCATGCGTGTCTTCGTTTGGCAGCGCGCCATCGCGCGGAACCGCAATCGTAGCGACCGTGCTCGTGTAAACAATTCGTTCCACGCCCGCGCGTCTCGCCGCTTCGAGCAATTGCCGCGTGCCTTCCACGTTGGTTTGATAAATATCTTCAGGATTCCGAGTCCACAGCCGGTAATCCGCAGCCACATGAAAAACGCGGCGCACGCCGTTCAACGCGCGATCGAGCGAAGCCGTGTCGCGCAGGTCGCCTTCCACGCGCTCGACCGAAATTCCCTCGAGCATCCGGCAATTGCTGGAACGGCGGATAAGAACTCTAACCGATTGTCCTGCGGCGACAAGTTGACGGGCGACGTGGCTACCAACAAACCCCGTGGCACCCGTGACAAGCGTGGTCATAAAATACGGAATACCTCGTTCTGCTCCTGCGCGGCCGGGGAAACCGGAACAACGATCGACTTCGCTTTGCCGTTTCCATTCCCATTGCCGTTTGAGTGGCCGTTCCCATTGTGATGCCCGTTCCCGTTCTTGGGATTTCCCTTCAACCCGCCCATCTTTCCCGAAATTGTCCAGCTCAGCATTTTCCACGTGTCGCCGAGCTTCTTGTTTCCGCCGAGAACGGCGGACGCTTCATATCCCGCGTGCACCATGCAATCTTCGCAACGCGGATCGCGGCCGCGTCCATAATTTTCCCACGGCGTCTTCTCGATGAACTCTTTGAACGTATCGTGGTGCGCGTCGGTCATCAGGTAGCACGGGCCCTTCCACCCCCGCGGGTTGTACGTCGGATTGCCCCACGCCGTGCACATCAATTCGCGCTCGCCCCGGAGGAACTCCATATAAATCGGCGATGTCACGATGTTGTAGCGCTCGAGCAACTGGCTCGCTCGCTGGAATTTCTCGCGAATCTCCGCGCGCGACATGAAAATTTCCTTCGTCATCACCGCCGCGTAGGAATACGCCGGCGAAAGCATGTGCCCGTCCACACCCAGAGTCTGCAAATACGCGAACAGTTCGGCGATTTCCTCGATGTCGGTTTCCTTGTAAATCGTCGTGTTCGACGTCACCAGAAATCCCGCCGCCTTTGCCGCTTTGATTCCCTCGATCGCTTCGCGAAACACGCCGTCGCGCTCGACGCAAATGTCGTGCGTTTTTTCGAGGCCGTCGAGATGCACGCTGAAGAAAAATCGCGAAGTCGGCTTGAAACTCCGAAGCTGCTTGCGAATGAACATGCCGTTCGTGCAGAGGTAAATATGCTTTTTGCGCGCCAGAATTTCGCTCGTCAGTCGCCCGATTTCGGGGTAAATCATCGGCTCGCCGCCGCAGATCGAAACAATCGGCGCCCCGCATTCGTCCACGCCCTTCAAGCACTCTTCCACCGTCAGCATTTCGTTGATCGTGGACTTGTACTCGCGGATGCGCCCGCAGCCCGTGCAAGTCAAATTGCACGCGTGCAGCGGCTCGAGCATCATCACCAGGGGAAATTTCTGCGCGCCGCTCAGGCTCTTCTTCGCCAGGTAGCCCGTCATGCTCGCGGTCAGGCTAAAAGGTACTCTCATCCATTACCCCCAATATCCATTTTGATGCTGTATCTCCTCCGCGGGTAGCTGCACGCCGGAAAATTTTCTCCGGGCCCGGCGCAGATTGTCGAAGCGCGCCAGCGCATACAGCGGAAAGGCGTTCCGATACAGGTGGTACTTCAAATAAAACACGCAGGGGAAACCGGTCCCTGTGAACATATCTTCGTCCCACGTTCCATCCGAGTTCTGATGTTCGACGAGCCACGTCGCCGCGCGTTCCGCGGCCGCATCGCTCGCCCCGACCGTCGCCAGCAGCCCGATCAATCCCCACGCCGTCTGCGAGGCCGTGCTCTTCCCTTTTCCCTTCACTTTCTCGTCGTAATACGTTTGAATCGATTCGCCGAATCCGCCGTCCGAGTTCTGCACTGACCGAAGCCATTCGGCCGCGCGCCGGCATTCCGGCTGCGAAGACATTCCAATCGTTTCGAGCGCGCGCAACACACCGCTCGTGCCATACACATAATTCACGCCCCACCGGCCAAACCAGGAACCATCTGCTGTTTGATCGTGACGCAAGAACGATCGCGCCCGCTCAATCACGGGATGCGTCGCCGGCCATCCCATCTGCCCGAGGCATTCCACCACGCGCGCCGTGACGTCCGCGGTCGAAGGATCGAGCATCGCGTTGTGGTCCGCGAAGGGAATGTGATTCAGGAATTGCAAATTGTTTTCGTGGTCGAACGCGCCCCATCCCCCGTCGCTGTTCTGCATACTGAGCAGCCACGCCAGCCCGCGGCCAACCGCGAAGTGAAGCCGAGTTGGATCGGGATCGGCCACGCGTCCGAGCGCCATCAGGACAAATGCTGTGTCGTCCACATCGGGATAAAATTCGTTGCGGAATTCGAATGCCCAGCCGCCCGGCTCGGCCTTGCGGTTCTTCACCTGCCAGTCGCCGCCGCCGAGAATCTGATTGTCGAGCAGCCAGCGTTCCGCTGCGATGAGAGACGGATGCGCCGGATCGAGTCCGGCTTCTTCGAGCGAGACCATCACGATCGCCGTATCCCACACCGGTGAAATGCAGGGCTGCACTCGGATGGTGTCGTTCTCTTCGATTTCGTACCGTTCCAGGAATCGAATTTCGCGCGTCACCAGCGGATCAGTGGTGTCGCGTCCATCCGCGAGCAATGCGTAAATCGAATTCATCATCGCCGGGTAAATCGTGCCCAGTCCTTCGCTGCGCTCCAACCGCTCAAGCATCCATTTCCGCGCGCGCGAGAGCGCGATGTTGCGGAAAGGCCGCCACGGGAGCCACTCGTGGGCTTTGATGGCGCGATCCATGCACAAAAATAAATTCTTCCAGGAGATGACGCGCTTGTCCCAATTGAACGACATCGGCTTCTGTCCCGGAGTTTTGAAAAGTTCGTCAACCGTGATTCCTTCGGGCAACCGCCAGTCCGGCTTGTGCGCATAAATAATCGCAAGCGGAATCACGATTCCGCGCGTCCACGACGACATCTCGTAAAGATTCAGGGGAAACCACGTCGGCAGCAGCATCAGTTCCGGAGCAATCGATGGGACGATGCTCCAATCCACCGCGCCGACCATCGCGAGATAGAAGCGCACGTAAGAATTCGTCATCTCGATCCCGCCGAGTTCGTGAATTCTTTCTTTGGCGAGTTCGAGATGCGGCGCCGTGGCGGAATCGCCAGCCAGTCGAAGCGCCACATAGGCCTTCACCGTCGCATTGATCTCCGACGGGCCCTCGGGATAAATATTCCAGCCGCCGTCAGGTAGCTGCCGGGCGCGGATATAATTCGCGAGCTTCGCGACTTTTTCGGATTTCAACCGGCCGAGAACGTGGAGATAGAGAATGTAATCCGATTCAAGCGTCGTGTCGGCTTCCAGCTCGCCCCACCAGTAACCATCTTGGGTCTGAACGGACAATAACCAGTTCGCCGATCGAGTCACGGCTTGCTCGACCTGGGTTTCGATTCCCCGGCTGGGAGCAACGGCGGTCCCCGATGCGGCCCCCTCCCTGCGCAGTATGGCTTCCGGTGTCATCAGATTCTCTGCCATATAATCAGTTATTTGCGCGCTCGGGAACACCCGACTACACCTCAGGCGGCGTATCCCTAAACACCGATCAGATTCTCCCAAGCGTATGGGAATATGGGTTGCACGCTCGCCGCTGCCCCGCGGCAAGGGTGTTTATGGAACAGTACCTTTTCCCGCAGCCTTCTGGCCGATATCCGCACGTGGTCGCGTCACCACGACCGTGATCACGCGTCAAACATGATATCGGTTTCGAGGCTGGGAAATCCGGAAAAGCGTATACCTCCCGAATCCGCCAGAATCGTAACAAGTTACACGTTTAACATTATCATTGGCTTTAAACCGGTGGTCAACTAAAAAGACTACCCGGTTGCCGTCACTTAGGATGTCACAAGTCGCGGGAGGGCTGCCTGACAAAACTTTGCAGATTCGAAGGAAGAGGCAGTCCCAAAGGCTGAAAGAAAATTGGCTTCCCGTTTTTGGAATTGCTATACCCTCGTCGAGTTCTGGAGGCAGGTGGCGGCGAACGGAAAACGAAGCCATCGGCAATGCGTCGCCCAGCTCGTGCGGAAGCTTTGAAGTCGGTTTTTCGCGGGTCCATCACCAAGAGATACACGTCCGGGCGCCAGAACTTCACAATGGCATTACTTTCGACAATTACGTTCCCCGCCTCTTTGAGCGCCGCCGCGAGCAGTGGGAGTGCATCCGCAACGCGGCCTTCCTTCGTTTGCACCCAGATCGCTTTCTTCGCCCCCGCGTTCAGAAAACGGGAAGTGTCCGACGAGCCGGAGCGTTTGCTTTCAACTCGGATCGCAAAGGTGTGTTCCTTTGGGCCGCAGGAACATCCTCGACCGTTTACAGGGCATCCCGATTCCGTATATGGCGTGATCTTCACAGCGATCCATCGCGCCTTCGGGACGGCGCGGATCAATTCCACCACCAGCGCGGTCTTCCCCACTTTGCGGCACTGACCGCCGATTACAATCATCCAGCCGCTTATGGGTGCTCTTTTGCGCCGGAGTTTCATCGACCCTGTTTTTTCGCTTCGAGTTTGCGAACGCGCTCGGCCAGTTCCGGCAAACGCGCGACGTATGCCAGTTGCTCAAGGTAACGATCGATCGGCCGCGCCGGCGTTCCCCACACCGTTTGTCCGTGCCGAATTTTTTTCGCCGTCGGAACTCCACCCTGCGCGCCCACGATGGCTCCTTCCTCAATCGTGCAATGGTCCGCGATGCCCACTTGCCCGCCCATCACTACATTCTTCCCGAGCGTGCTGCTGCCCGAGATTCCCGTTTGCGCGGCGATGACGGAATGCTCGCCGATCCGCACATTGTGTGCAACCTGGACGAGGTTGTCGATCTTCACCCCCGCAGAAATCTCTGTTGTGTCGAGCGAGCCGCGGTCAATCGTCGTGTTCGATCCGATTTCAACGTCGTCGCCGATCTCAGTGCCGCCCACCTGCGGAAATTTCCAGTAGCGGCCTTCCGCGAAAACGTAGCCGAATCCGTCGCTTCCGATCACCACGCCTGAATGTACCTCCACGCGATTCGCAAGTCGCGCGCCCGCATAGAGCGTCGCTCGCGGATGCAACCGGCATTCCTCGCCGATTTTCGAACCGCGTCCGAGAAAGCAAAACGCATCCACGATCGATCCCGATCCAATTTCCACTTCCTCTTCAATCACCACGTAAGGGCCCACGGCAACATTCTTGGCGAGCCGCGCCGTCGGAGCGACGATCGCCGTTGCGTGCACCCTTCCCTCCGCAATTGCATTCGGTAGAAGCAACGCCGCAGCCTTCACGAATGCAAATTTCGCGTCCTTCGCCTCAATCGTCGTTTTCTCCGCAAGCTTCGTGCCCGTCGGCACGATCACGCAGCGTGCCGCGGATTTCGCCGCTCGCTCCTGATGCCGCGGCGAATCCACGTAGATCAAGTCGCCGGCGCGGGCGCGATCGGGGCTCGCCACGCCGGTGATTTCCGCGCGCGCGTCTCCTGCGAGTGTGGCTCCCAAATACTTTGCGAGTTCCCCCGCCGTATGCGTCATGGCAACCTCTTCTAAGCAGATTCCTGCGATCAGAACGGATAAATCGGCTTTTCACCAGGTGGCCGCGTCTTCCACCTCTTGTGAACCCAGATCCACTGGTCGGGATGCGCGCGCACGTAATCCTCGATTACGTGCGTGAAACGCGCCGTGCTTTCCCGCACGTCGGCTTCTTCATAGCCCGTCCGCGCCAGTTCGACGGCTGGCTCGAATCGCAAACGATATTTCCGCCGCACTTCATCCCAGGAAAGAAATCCCGGCACGACCGCCGCTTCCGTGCGCAGTGCGATTCGCGCCAGCCCCGATGTGGTCGAAGCCGGGATCCCGAAAAAATCCACGAACACTCCCTCCTCGAGCGAAGTGTTCTGGTCCGAAAGAATTCCAACTGTTCCACCTTCTCCGAGAACTTTCAAAATCGCGCGCGCCGAACGATTCTTCTCGATCGGGCGGTTTCCCGAAAGGCAGCGGTAGCGGTTGATCATCGCATCCACGCGCTGATTCGCGATCGGCCGCACGAGAAAATGAAGCGGGTGGCCGTAGAGCGCGTGCGCGAACGGCGCAAGCTCCCAGGCGCTCATGTGACCCGTGAGAAACAGCACGCCTTTCCCGCGCCGGCGCGCCGCATCAAAATTCTCGAATCCGTCGAGAACCACGATTCGCTCGATCTTCTCGCGCGTGTATTTCGGAAATTGCGAAAATTCTCCCGCCATCCAGCCAATCTGCCGGATCATGCCGCGCACGATTTTCTTTCTCTTCGCTTCGCTCCAATCGGGAAACGCGAGGTGCAGATTGACCATCGCAGCGCGGCGCAGGGGTGCGCGAATCGTGTACGCGACGGAGGCAAATGCCGCGCCGATAAATCGCGCCGCGCGCCTCGGTAGAATTCCGAGCGCTTTGATTCCCAACCACGCCGCAGCGTATTCGAGCCTTTCGCGCATCGCGCGTCATTATGCGTGAGCCGTAACCCCGGAAGCTAGTGCCTGTCTTTTTTGAAATCCGTCTGAGCTGCGGATGGCGGTTCGGGAACTGCTGTTGCCTTTCTTGCTCCCTTGCTTCCTCGCGTTTATCTGCGTTCATCAGTGTTTACTTGCCCTGAGTCTGCCGTGGCAGACGAAGGGTCTGTGGTTGCATTTCCTCCTTTTTCAGTTTTCCGCGCGAATGTTAGACTCTGCCTGCTTTGATCGACGCTCATCAATCGTTGCGTTCGAAAAACACTTTGGCGGCGGCGGCTGCCGCATTCGTAATTTTGGTTTGTTTGTTCAGTCATCTCGGCGCGATCGGACTAGTAGGCCCGGACGAACCGCGCTACGCGTGGATCGCGCGCGACATGGCCGCGACGGGAGATTGGGTCACGCCGCGTCTCTATGGAAGGCCCTGGTTCGAAAAACCGGCTCTATATTATTGGGCCGCTGCCGTCGGATTTGATCTGCATTTCCCTGCCGAATGGGCATCGCGGCTGCCCTCCGCATTGGCCGCGCTCATCGCTGCCCTGGCGCTTGGTTGGATCGGTTGGAAGATCTATGGAACTGGAGAAAGCCCGGCGCGAAGTCCCGCGCTCTTCGGTCCGGTTCTATTTTCGACTTGCGTTGGCGCAATCGGCTTCTCGCGCGCGGCTGGTCCCGACATGATGTTCAGCGCTTCACTCGCACTGGCGATGGCGAGCGCTGCAAGCGTGTTGCTTCGCGCGGGTGCATTGCGCGGTGAATTGAAGGCACACGCTTCTTCGTCGGGTCGTGATTCACTTACACTTGTGATGTTCGGCACGTTCCTCGGCCTCGCCGTTCTCGCCAAGGGCCCGGCAGGCGTCGTCCTGGCGGGCGGCGCAATCGGAATGTGGGCGCTGGCCGGCGCGCAATGGCGCGGCGCATTCCGATTGGCGCATCCCATCGCGATCGTGTCGTTCGCCGTAGTGGCTCTTCCATGGTACGTCATCTGCGCGCGGCGCAACCCCGACTTCATCCGCGTCTTTATTTTTCAACACAATTTCGATCGCTACCTGACAAACGAATTTCAGCATCGGCAGCCTTTCTGGTTTTTCGCGCCGGTCCTGCTCGTTGCGCTCCTTCCCTGGACCGTGCTCCTTTTCGGCGCGGCCAAGGACGGCTTGAAATTGTGGCGTGACAAATCTTGGAATAAATCTGCCGGCTTCTTCTTTGCTTGCTGGGCGCTGTTCCCTGTTTTGTTTTTCAGTTTCTCGCAGTCAAAATTGCCGGGATACATTCTTCCGGCCGTTCCGCCTGCATGCCTCGTGCTCGCAATCTTTCTTGCCCGGCGCCTCCGACGGGCGAGCGAGCGATGGGCGACGGCCAGCGTTGCGTTGACAGTGTTCTTGATCGTTTGCGCGGTGGAATATGCGGGACTGCGCGTCCTTCCAAATCTCGATCGGTCGCTCTCTCCAAGGAGTGCATCGCTTGCGGCAGCCTCGGCGCCGCCGGAACAACTTCGCGTTTATCAAATCCCGCGAGCCTGGCAGTTTGGATTGAATTTTTATTTGAAGCGTGAACTTCCCGAATGGTCGCTCGCGGATTCGGGCAATTCGTGGGTTTTCACAACGAAAGCAGGAGCCGATGCGCTTGGCCGCACGGGCCGGGAGGTCATCGTGATTGGCACAAGTTCTTCCAAGGAATTGCTCGTGCAGTTGCGTCCGGCAAAACCTTAATGCGATAGCTGCGCCGTCGGCGGAATATTCACGAGGAAGAAACTCACGATTTGATTTTCGTACGTGTGGCGGTCTTCATCGCTCATCTCGGAATAACTTGCGTGCTCGCGCACCAACTGCCTCGGATCGGGAGAGTGAATGAAGAGCTGGAGCGTTTCGTTCGTTAGCTCGGGCTTGTCGTCCGCCTGGATAAATATTTTCGGGATTCCCTTCAAACGGATGAGACGATTCGTGACGGGCGGCTCCGAACGAAACTGATAGTTCAGCAGGCGGAAACCGAAATCACAGAAGCGGCCGACAAAAGGCAGAACTCCGAGCCCGGAACGCCGCACTTCGATCTGAACGAGCGCGCGCGGATCGCTGTAAGCCGAGTCCACAACCAGGGCGCCAATTCGCGGGTCGGATGTCGCAACTTCGAGCGACGCATATCCGCCCATGCTTACACCCCACAGCCCGAAATGTTTCGGATCCACATCGTCGCGCGTGGAGAGCGCCTGAATCGCCGACCGGAGTTCGCTGGTTTCGCGATAGCCGAGGGTCGTGAGGCCGGGACTCGAACCGTGGCCGGCGAAATCAAAGGTGAATACATTGAACTGATGTTCCTGAAGCGAAGTGACAAGCGTGAGCACTTCCGTGCGCTGGGCCAGGTATCCGTGACTCACCACGATGGTCGGGGCTCCGCGCAGGCCGGGGAAAAACCACCCTTCGCGCGAGGTGCCGTCAGCGAGCGGAAAGGAAAACGTCGTCGGATGGCCCATCATCACGCTCAAGTCGAGCGAGGACGGATTGCGGGCCGGGCGGAGAATCTGATAGAGGAGAATCCCGGCGATCGTCGCGACCGAGACGAATCCAAAGAGAAAGAGCGCCAGGAGTACCGAGAATATCTTGGCGAATCGCGTTGTGGGATAGCGCAGCTCTGAAAGTACGGCCATCCGTTAAGCGCAGGCGCTCTTCATCGTACACGCCGCGGCGCGAGGCATGTTAGCACACTTCCCGCGCAACCCGATTTGTTCGCCGAATTCGTGTTGAGGCAGTTATCACGGGTTGGGTTCTGCCGTCGCGGGAAGCTATAATGATTTGGACCCGGGCAGCGGCTTCCATGCAGATCGTCGATCTCCGGCAAGTACATTCGCGGTCGCTCGAAATCCTCTTCCAAGAGGAAACGCGCCATTGGCGGGAGGATTTGCACTGGGACTATCGTCCTTCGATTGACCTCATCCGCAAGTTTATCGATACGCGGTCGCTCGGCGGTTACATGGCGATCAAGGACGGGCAACCGGCGGGCTACGGATTCTACGTTCTCGAGGATCACAAAGGACTCATCGGCGGACTCTTCGTCTCCTCCAATTTCTCGCAGGCGCCGATCACGCAACAACTCCTGAACGAAATCCTCGCTGCCTTGCGCGCGACGCCGCACCTCGAGCGGGTGGAAGCGCAGTTGATGCCCTTCGGCACGGAGCTCGATCCTGCTTTCCTGTCGGAGCATTTTCGCCTGCATCCGCGGCAATTCATGTTTCTCACATTGGCGGAAGCGAAGCTCGGCGGGAAGGCGCTTTCGAGCGGAATGCGCATGGATCCGTGGACGGACCGCGCCTTCGAATCGGCGGCGCGATTGATTCAACTCTCTTATGCGGATCATGTGGACGGAGAGATCAACGACCAGTACCGCAGCGAAGCGGGCGGAATCAAATTCCTTCGAAACATTGTTCTGCTCCCTGGTTGCGGCCAGTTTTTGCCAGAGGCTTCGTTCCTGGTGCGGCCGGTGACGGGCGACCGGCTCGTGGGGATGGTGCTGACTTCCACGGTGGCGGAACGAGTGGGCCATACAACGCAAATCTGCGTCATGCCCGGATATCAAGGCCACGGAATCGGCCGGGCGTTGATGGAAAACTCGATCCAGGCGCTGCGCCGCAAAAATTACGAATCGCTTTCACTAACCGTCACCTCCATCAATAAACCTGCGGTGCAACTTTACGAGCATCTGGGATTTCGCACGATCAAGACTTTCGCGGCGGGAGTGTGGGAAGCATAGTTGTCACCGGCGCTATTTTTTGGCGCGATCCTTCAGCAGGCCTTTCAGCTCGTCCATAAATTCCTTCACGTCTTTGAAATCCAGATACACGGAAGCGAATCGGACGTAGGCGACCTTGTCGAGTTTTTTCAACTGTCGCATCAGCAGCTCGCCGATTTCGTTCGTGGTGCGCTCGCGCTCGGGAGCTTCGCTGACGAACGCTTCCGCTTCATCCACGATCGTCTCGAGCTTTCCGACCGGAACCGGCCTTTTCTCGCAAGCTTTCAAAAGTCCCTGCAAAATTTTCTGCCGCTCGAATTTTTCACGGCGGCCGTCCTTCTTGATGACCATGTAAGGGATTTCATCAATGCGCTCGTAGGTGGTGAAACGCCGCTTGCACTTCAGGCATTCGCGGCGGCGCCGAATCAGATCTCCCGACGGGGCTTCGCGCGAGTCCACCACTTTGTCATCTACATGCGAGCAGAAAGGACATTTCACCGGGAACTCTCTCCCTTACTGCGCGCGCGATTCGACCACTCGGCGGCTTCGACGGATTGCGCGGCCTTTGCTTCTGTGGTCGCCATTCGCCGCAGCTCTCCCATGGACCAGCCTTCACGAAACAGCAGCGGCAGACCGACTAGGCATACGCCGGCGAAGGAAATCAGCCAGAGAATAATCGAAGCCGTCGCAGCGCGCTCCTGTTCTACTCCAAAGATCAGTGTGAAGACAAGAAAAGTGGCAAGTTGCGCGCCCCCGCCGATTCCCGGAAGCTGCGCGGCGGAACCGACCATCGTGAACGCGAGCACCAGGATGGCCCCGGCAAAATCGAGGTTTGCAAGTTCCCCGCCGAAGGCGTGCGCGACCCAGAGATAGATGAATGCAACGAGGAGCCAGTGCGCCGCCGTGTACATGACGAGCGCGCCGAGGTCGCTCCAGCCGCGATTTCCCTGGAGTCCTTCGCTGAAGCCTTCGAGCAGAGCGGCGATTTTGGCGCGCCAACCAGTTTGCCAGGATGGGTGTTGCAATTTCCGCGTGAGCCACTCCGCTCCGTGATAGCGGAAATAAATCAGGAACACGATGACCACTACAAGCCCCACGAGCAGCACGACGCCCGCTGAACGCGCACGCGACATGATCAAGCTGTCTCCCGCGTTCAACAGGCCTCGTCGCTGGTAAAGAAGAAGCGCGGAGACGGCCAGGACTGCCGTTGCGGCCATGTCCGAAACTCGTTCGAGAACGTACACGCCAAACATCCGCGGCATGGAAAGCGAATCCTTTTTCGCGATCAAGACAGGGCGAATCGGCTCGCCCGCGCGACCCAGAAGAAACGTGCAGGCAAATCCCATCAGCGTGGCGCTATAGACGTTCCAAAAATTCGGCTGGCCGAGCGTGCGGGAGAATCGCATCCAGCGAAGGGCACGAATCGCATAGCAAGCGTAAATCGCAACGACCGATAGCAGGAGCAGAGAGAGCCGCGCCTCGCGAAGCGATTGCGCGACCATCGCCCAATGGAATCCCTCGAGCGTGATGGAATTGCGAAATTTGTAAGAGAAAAAGGCGAGCGCCAGGACGGCGAGCAAGAGCAGGAGGTAGCGTCGGAACCGTTGATGCATTGATTGCGCAACGTAGCAGTTACCTTCCGAGAGTGTCAAGGGGCGTACGCAGCGAGGCAAGCTGAAACAACCACTATTTTTGGCGGTTAGAATTTGATCGCGCCTTTGTTTTGATTGTGTTGCAGCGATTTCTAATTCAGTTTTGTTGCGATTAGAAATTGAGTGAAGCGTTGGAGGGCGGAGGGGCCCGGAAGTTCGGCGCCGCGCTAAATACGCGCAAAAAATTCCCCGGATCGAGTGACGATTAGACGGGGCGCCGAT
>JBAWGF010000321.1:0-3017 GCA_049592615.1 Candidatus Acidiferrales bacterium | reverse complement strand
GTGCCGCGCGGAAGGGATTTCATGCTCGCGGTGGATTACTGGATGTCGCTCGCCACCGATGCGGACGCAAAATACGACGACACGGTGACGCTCGACATGAGCACGATGGCGCCGATGGTCACATGGGGAACGAATCCGGGAATGGTGACGCAGGTGACAGACCGCGTGCCCGACCCGAAATCGTTTACCGATCCGGTGGATCAGCAGGCGGCGGAGCGCGCGCTCGTGTACATGAACTTGAAGCCGGGGACGCCGATTGAAAATATTTCGCTCGACCGCGTGTTCATCGGTTCGTGCACGAATTCACGGATCGAGGATTTGCGCGTGGCGGCGAAGGCGGTGGCGGGCAAGCATGTGGCGAAGAGTCTGAAGCAGGCGCTTGTCGTGCCGGGGTCACGCCGCGTGAAGGCGCAGGCGGAAGAGGAAGGACTCGACAAAGTGTTCCGCGACGCAGGTTTCGAGTGGCGTGACGCCGGATGCAGCATGTGCATCGGGATGAACGACGACGTGCTGATGAGCGGCGAGCGATGCGCGAGCACGTCGAACCGGAATTTCGAAGGGCGGCAGGGCAAGGGCGGACGGACGCATCTGGTGAGCCCGTTGATGGCCGCGGCCGCTGCGATCGAAGGGCATTTCGTCGATATCCGCAAGTGGTATGTGGACGGGGCGGAATAGCGATGCATCCATTCATTAAACACACTGGATTGGTCGCGCCGCTCGATCGCGTGAACGTTGATACCGATCAGATGGTTCCCAAGCAGTTCCTGAAATTTCTGACGCGCGAAGGCTACGGCCGCGTTTTGTTTTATGACTGGCGCTATTTGCCCGGCGAAAAGCCGAATCCGGACTTCGTGCTGAACGCGCCGCGCTACAAAGGCGCATCGGTGCTTTTGGCGCGGGCGAATTTCGGCTGCGGGTCTAGCCGAGAGCACGCGCCGTGGGCGATCCAGGATTACGGTTTTCATGCGATCCTCGCGCCGAGCTACGCGGATATTTTCTACAACAATTGTTTCAAGAATGGACTCCTGCCGGTCACGCTCAGCAATGAACAGATGGACGAGCTGTTTTCGCGCGCGGAGAAAAACGAGGGCTACCGCCTGACGGTGGACCTCGAACAACAGGTCGTGACCGATGAGAAGGGCCTGCGATATTCGTTTACGATTGATCCATTCCGGAAGGAATGCCTGCTGAAGGGCCTCGACGACATCGGCCTGACGCTCCGGCATGAATCCGACATCTCGGCGTATGAAAAGACCCGGCTCCATGTCCCGGTGATGTACGAGCCCGTGGACGTGAAGTTCCATCACGACTAGCGGCGCCCGCCGCCCTTGCTTCTCGCGTACTCCTCCAGGCCTCGCGCGTGACTCTCGACATGCTATTCCATTCCCTGCGATCGGATGATGGGTTCGGGAGATTCGGCCGCGATCGGAGCCGGTCCCAATAATTCTGCAATGAGAATTCCCGCGAGGATGAGCGCGCCGCCGAGGAGAATCCGCGCGTTGAGATGTTCCCGCGCGAGGAGCCACGAAGTGAGGACGGCGAAGACCGGCTCAAGGCTGATGAAGATGGCCGTGTGCGTGGGCGAAGTGAATTGCTGCGCCCAGGTCTGAAACGAAAAACCGATGACGGTCGAGCCGAGTGCCGTAATCAAGACGGCAAACACAAGAGTGCCGGTCCAAACAATGCGCGGTGGTTCCCAGCCGGTCGAAGCGAGAATCGGAATGAAGAATGTGGCGAGCGCGGCCGTTGTAGCCACCTGAAGAAAGGCGAGCGCGCCGACGGAATGGGTTTCGACGTAGCGGCTGATGAATATGACGTGCAGCGCAAACATGACGGCCCCGACTAAAACGAGCGGATCGCCGCGATTCAAATCACCGAAGCCTTCGGGCGGAACGGTCAACAGGTAGAGTCCGGCGAGAGCGGAGAGCGCACCGGCCCAAATCCAAAGGTTGATGCGGCGGCGGCCGAACGCCGCCAGAATCAAGGGAACGAAAATCACGCTCGAGCCGGTGATGAATGCGGCCTTCGAAGGCGTAGTGAAATTCAGGCCGGCCGTTTGAAACGCGTAACCGCCGAACATAAAGAACCCGATTTGCGCGCCGGCCCAGGTGGTGCGGCGATTCAGTTGGCGCAAGGGACGCCAGAAAATAATTCCCATCACGGCGGCGGCGAGCGCGAAGCGCACCGCGAGGTATACGAAGACGGAGACGTCGGGAAGCGCGTCCTTGAGTGCGACGAATGTGGCGCCCCAGATCATGGAGCAAAACAAAAGGGCGAGATCCGCGCGCAACCGTTTGCTCGACATGGAGGAGAGAGTTTATGCAGTGAGGCGGCCTAAGACAAGGCTCGGGGCGCACGGGGCTTCGAATCACGTAAGCGTGCAAGCGCCGCGAACTGCCGGGTGGATTGTAGGATTTCAGAGGCTGCTGATTTTCTTGTGAACCTTGCGCGCGGCTTCCTCGAGTTGTTTCCCCTGATTGAGTAGTTCGACTGAAACAACTTTGTTCGGATCCGTCGCCTTGAGGCGCTCTTGCAAATCGGAAGCCGAGTGGATGATGTCGCCAAGCTCGCGTGACAGCTCGGCCATCTTGGTTTGACGTTGATGACGAATGGCTGTCTGTTCAAGGCTGGAAGGTTGTTTCCCGGCTTCGCCTTGCTGTTCGACTTGATCGAAGACGTTGGGAGAGGAGCCGGTTTTCCATTCGAGCCTATGAGCCTTTTGTCCCGAGAGTCCGGCCGTGCAAACCAAAACGAGAACGCCAGGAAAAAGGAGAGCGCGAATTCGCATGGGACCTCCCGATGAGACTGGAGCGATTGAAGGGAGCATACCACTCGGGAGCGGAGGCGGCGCAAAAAAATCGGGGGTACGAGCGCGCGCTCGCACCCCCGAGGTTGAGAAAAAGTTTAAAACTCGAAGCGCATTCCCAACTGCGTCCGATAGGCGTTTCCAAAGGTCGCGCCCGGCCCCTGGCCGCCGCAATAGCCGGCTGGGGAACCGAAATCGGCGCTCCGAGACC
>JBAWGF010000320.1:0-6338 GCA_049592615.1 Candidatus Acidiferrales bacterium | reverse complement strand
GCCCTTCGAAATTTCGATCCACGTAGTGCAGGCGGTACGGCGAAGTTGAAATTCCACTCGGAAGCTTCGCCTGGTAGAAAAAACCAAGCTTCATCGTCGGGAGATTGCCTGCGCCCGGCGGAAAGATCACCTGGTAAGAAAGCGCTTCGATCGCGGCTTCTCGGCCGTTGATTTCGAGAGATATTCCTCTTCGGAGCAGTTCCGCTTGCTTCGCCGCGTAAATCATGGCGCTCGGGTCATCCACGTTGGGCACGAGTCCGGTCCGTTGAATTTCCTGGTAGGTGGGAATTTCGGCCATGTCGATCAAGTAGCGAATCTCAATCGTTCCGCCATCGAGCGTGAGCCGGGAATAATGGCTGATGCTGAAATTCCCCATTGGGTGCGCGTAAACCACGATGGGCGCGCAGAGAAGTGCGCCGAGCAGGAGAAAGATGAAAAAACTCTTCGCGGGAGTCTTCATCGGAGCGCGCCCCTCTTGCTGTCCGCTGCGTTTTGCGACACAAGCGCAAGCGACCGCAAGGTCCGATTGGCCTGATCGGCATAGAAAATGTGAAATCGTGGATTTGTTGCGATGGCCCGCCTCAGATATTCTCCGGCCTTCACGGGATCACCATTGCTCTCGTAAATCACTCCTGCATGATAGAACAGAAGCGCGCTCTTCGTCCCCATGCGCAGAGCATTTGTCATGGCCTCCGCCGCTTCCCGTGGCTGATGGTTCTTTTCAAGCACCCAGGCGTACGCATCCCATGTGTAGATATCGTGGCGCACCTTGAGCTCGTTCTGAAGCAGCTCGAGTGACTCTTCCAATTTGACGTCGTGATCGGCGTAATAAATCGCGAGTTCGCGATTGTAGAGTCTCTGATTCAGTGCGTTCAGTTTGCCGATGTACTCAACAAGACCGTATTGTTTTTTCGCTTCGGCAGCCTGCCCGTTTTTCATATAAACATCGCCGAGTGCCGCAACGTAAACCGGCAAAGGAATCACCGCGATCGCCTTGCGATAAAGCGAAGCTGCTTCCTGATACTTGCCCTGCGCGGAGCGAATCTGCGCCAGCCACGCCAGCGCCCGATGATAGCCGGGGCTCGTGCGGAGGGCCGCTTCGTAAGAGGCTTCAGCTTTCGAGAAATCCCCCATTTCGAAATACAACTCGCCGAGCGAAAACTGAGTCCACGCGATATTTTCTTTGGGTAAGTTCGCATGAATTGCCATTTGCACGGCAGTCTTCATGTGCTGGATGGCTGATTCCGTGTTCCCCTGAATGAAATTCAGATTGGCGGTGCGGCTCTCGCGCAGAAAGTCCAATCCGGGGCGAGGCGTAATCGAGTCCTCGGGTCTTTGAAGTTTCGCGTACGCAAAAGCCGCCCTCTCATACTCTCCGGTCTCGAGAAACGCGTCGCCAAGCGTGGCATTCGCCACATCCAATTTCGGATCTCGTTCGAGAGCTTTGCCGGCAAGAACGGTCGATTCATCAAACAGGTGTTCGCTGAACCGGAGTGCGGCCAGATGCGCGAGCGGGGCGCCCGATTCCGGCCGAATCGAAGGCACAAGTTCGAGTGATTTCTGAAAAGCGGATTCGGCGAGCGGATAGAACGCCGTGTCCCCGGTTTCCCGCGCCTTTTGAGCGTAGGCTGATCCCAGCCGGTCATAATTAACGTAGTATTCCGGGTCTTTGGACACTTTCCATTGATAAAAACGGATGTTGGGATCCGTCGCATTCCGCTGTGCGCATGAGATTGCCGCGTACCCGAGGATCAGGAACAGGGCTAGAGCAGACCTGCGAGACATCGGGCCTCCCAAACTCGAGGAACAATCTCGGGATGCGATACCGCGGAAAAAATCGCGCGCGATGCCGGCCCGGGCGGCCAACTGCCCGGATTTACTTTTTTCATTTCGCAATCTCTTCTGGCATCAGAAACAAAAAGAGGCCCCGAAAGACATTTCGAGGCCTCCTCCGAGTGATTATTGCTGATCCGGAAAATCAACGGTCCCCGGCTGGCCGGGCAGCGGGTGCGGAGCCGCGAGGAACGGAAACGTCGTCGCAAAAGGCAAGTCGTTTCCACTCGTCGTCAGATCGGCAAGGTCGCTATCCGCCTTGATAAACTGCGTTCCCTGAAGCACGACGAGAACACGGAAGTCCGGGCATCGCGGCAGAACCGAGCAATCGAGCGCCGCGCGCGTGCCGAGCGGGCCGCTGCCCGGAACGCCCGCGCCATTCGGGAACTTTACATCGGCAAGCTGCCGCGCCAGGCGCATCAAAATCTCTGTGACCGTGTCACCCGGGCGCCGGCCGTTTTGCAAGCCGAATTGCCCCAACGCCAGGTCTGTCTCGGGGCGGTCCAAATCGATGCGCAGAACATCCGGAAGCAGGGCGATGCGAAGCAGGTTCTTGCTGGTGTTCTGAAAATTAGCAGGCAATAGGAGCGGAGCCCCGTTCGGGGCGGCGGTGACACCGACCGCGTTGAGCACCGCGACGCGCCCCGCGATCGTGTTACCCGTGCCGTCGTTGTCCGTAATTGTCAGAGCATCCGGAACCAGAGAGGGATAGTTGAATGTGTCCCCTGCGGGCGAACTGGCATTGAACGCTTCCCGCTGATCGGCAGGAACGAAAATTGTCTTGAAGAGCTGCTGGCCCACGCGCTGGAATTGAATGAAAGTCTGCTCGTTCTTGCCCCAACTCCAATCCTCGTGGCCCGAATCCGGACGGCTAACAGTTCCCCAGATTCCGAGCAAATGTGGATTGCCAAGGAAACCGGACCCACGCACGAGCGACTTCGGGAGTTCGATCGCGATGGAGGACACGTTGAATCCTCCGAAGCCATCCACGCCGCTCGTGCCATCGGAGCGCACCGGCCGTCCCCGCAAAGAACCCAAAACCGGGCTGGTGAATCCGCGAAAAACGTCCTGAAGGTTTGCCTTGATGCGGAAAAGTTGTCCGACGTCCGTGACGAAGGGATCATCCTGCTGCCCCGTGAAAACCTTGATGCCGCCCTGGCTGAAAATCGTATTCGTGCACCCTTGCGCCGTGGGATGCCCGTGAAGGATGCGGTTCTTGGCGCCACGAATCTCCGGATGGGCCGGGCCTAGAATTTTTACGGACTGCCCGGAAGCGCAAGTCGTGGCCGGGACAGTGTCGAACACTGCCTGGATCACAAGATCCTCGTCGCTGAATTTGTCGTTATTGAATTTGAATTGGTAGAGGAACTCGGTTGAAAAACTATAGCTCGACGCCTCCGCCGGAACTGAAAATGGGTTCACGTCCATGATAAGCACCAGTTGAGAGGAATCGCCCGGGTCAAGGAAGGCAAACATATCCGTGATGTCTCCCTCGGGGTTGGCGTCGGCGGTCGGGGATTCGCGGTGGTCGGCCGCGCTTACGATTGCCTTGGCGTGTGGAAACGCAAAATATCCGGCTACCAAGAGAGTCATGAGCGTCAATAGAATCGCCGCAATTCGAGGTTTCATTGTTGCTGGATCCACTGATTTGATTTGCGCCATTTTCAAGCTCCTCTGTTTTCTTGCAGCTGCTGGGAAGGTGCTCGCGATTCCGTTCAGTTTCGAATCGCGAGCGCCGTCGGTAAACTTACACCTCGGGCGGCACGGACCATGATCACGCTGGTCTCCTGATTTCTTCTCCGTCGCGCTCGCACTGCTCCAGAAGAAATTCCAGGATGAGGGAGACTGGAGCGGCATTTTCCGACAGGCTATCTCAAACTGTCAACGAGGAAATGGCTGAAACTCACTGCGTGCGCAGAAAATTCTTCGGCGATTTTTCCCACAGCCATTACGTATAGAACCTGCCTCGCCTGATCCCTGGCCTACAGACCGGTCTTGAATTTCTCCCCAAGCAAGTAGTCCCGCTACTTGACCCATCCGCCCACGACCGAATATCCCATTTTGGTTCGCTTAGCGAAGTTACTTGACAATCGGGCCTTAGGCGGGTATCTAGGCTTCGAATTGCATCATTCTCCGGGGGGAGGAAGGGGGCATCCGCATTGTCCGGAATAGGACTGCCTTTTCTTCTGTGCAAATGAGATTTGCTTCGTTTGCACCGGCCTCGACTCTCAAAATTTCCATGGAGGGTCTTTCAATGAATAGATCTGGAAAACTAGCTTTGATTGCCGCTGTTATTCTCCTGTTAGCCATGCCAGCCGTGGCTCAACAGCAGAGTAATCAGCAAACGAATGCGAACCCGCTTGTGCAGCTGCTTCAATCGAAGGGAATCCTGACTGCGCAGGAAGCAGCCACGATCAATCAAGCCTCTTCGGCGGGCGAAGCCAATATCCGTTTGGCCCAATTGCTCGAATCGAAGGGTCTGATCAGCAAGGAAGAATTGCAGAAAACCGTGGCGGCCGAACAGTCTTCATCCGACGCTCACCTGGTGAACGCGGTGGTACACGTTCCCTCGCGAGCGCCGGATCGTGCCGCGGCGACCTCGGACCCGTACACGTTCGGACCGCCGGCGGATGCCGGTGTGATACCGGCGGTCGCTCCCGTCCGCGTTCTGCCGATTGATATACCGAAGCAGGGCGGTTTAATCCCGGATATCAAACTGGGCAGCGGAGCCAATTTGAAGCTCTATGGCTTCTTTAAGGTTTCCGCCGTCGAGAACACTGCCTCCAGTGGCAGCGCTCAAAACGGTGTCCAGGACTTTCCGCTTCCGCTTTTGCTCGGCGACACAGGGCCCAAGGGCGATCCGTATTTCCTGATCAAGGCGCGCAGCTTCCGGATCGGCAGTCAGTACGAGTGGGTCCCGAAGGGCTCCGACATGGTGCTCACGGCCAAGATCGAAGCGGACTACGAAGGCGATTACACAACGGTGAACAACCGGAGCATAAGCTCAGTGCGTTCCAGCCAACTCTCACTCCGGCTGGCCTACGTCAGGCTCGACACGAAACTTGGCGATACCCCCGTATTCATGGAGTTCGGACAGGATTGGACTCTCAATTCCACTACCCTTCCCAATATCTATGAGACGACAGGTTTGATGGTGGGTTATGGCGCTTTCTACGAGCGTGCTCCTATGTTCAAGACCGGCGTTCAATTCCACACCGGGGATGTAAAGATTCAGCCCGAATTTGCGATTGTGTTGCCGGTTTCGTCCGACGCGAACCTCACCCAGCTTCAGCGGACGGGATTCGGCGACCGGGCCGGTGCAGAAAGCAACGAACCCGGAGTTGAAGCCCGGATCGTCTTCCAGTTCCCGCTCATGAAGGACTGGAAGGGAGTGGCGCCTGCACAGGTTATCTTTAGCGGGCATCATTCTTCCAACAATGAAATCATTACAGCAGGGGCCAGTGCCTCCGTCCCCACTTCGATCACAGCGAACGGGGGCAGCTCGGGCTTGCCGAACACGCTGGTGACAGGAGCAACGGGTTGTAGCGTTGCATTGCCGACGGGCGGGTGCTCGATTAAGGGCTTCTACCCAACAGGCGTCCAGGTCGACGACCCAATCAACGCGTTGACGGCTGAAGTCCAACTGCCAACGCCTTGGGTCACATTCGACGCAAAGTATTACAACGGCGATAACCTGCGGTGGTTTTTCGGCGGACAGCTGAACACCGTATTTACAAGTATCGGCTTAAGCCCTACCAACGCAGTCGCAGTGGCAGGATCGGCTACGAGCTTTAGCGGCCAATCGATCAACTTTGGCTGCCCGAGCGGCGCAGCTTTAATCCCGGCCACCACTTGCAACGGTCCGATTACCGTCGGTACGCTCGAACCTATCAAGGGGCAGGGCGGATTTGCGGAAATGAGTTTCCCATTATCGCGAATCTTCCACGCCGATCCGGAAGGCCACAATGCCGGATGGGTGTTTCACCTCCTGTATGGCACAGACCGCGCCAAGGCCGAAGACGCTCGTCGCGGAAACGGCCTTGTCCGGAGCGACTACGACAGCGCGAGTCTTACGTACAAGCTGAACAAGTGGGTCTCGTTCGTGAACGAAGTGACCTACATGGACACGCGCGCGGCTACACATGACGCGAAGACATTCCGAGGAATTCCAGCCACTCAGGCGCATGCCTGGCGTCAGGAGTTCGGGACCGTCTTCACATTCTAAGAAAACTGAACCGCGGTTCTTGCGGGGCTTCCTGCTGTCGGGAGGCTCCGCAGGAAATCGCGTAGCTCGGAAGGAATAATTCTGAACTGACAGAATGAACAGATTGAAGCCCCACGCAGAGTTCCACACTGGAGGAGGGTAAGATCATGTCGGCAGGTGCACAAGCACGGGCAAGCGAAGTATCGATCAGCCGGTGGTGGCGAGTTGTGGGTGGAATGAGTATGAATCTTGCGCTCGGTTCTCTTTACGCCTGGAGCGTATTCGTGGCTCCGCTCGAGAA
>JBAWGF010000319.1:0-10126 GCA_049592615.1 Candidatus Acidiferrales bacterium | reverse complement strand
TCCGTACGGCGGCCCGTGCTTGCGCGAATTGAGCCTCCGCTGCTTTCAGATTCTGGTTTGAGACATTGATCTGCTCTTCGAGCGCGTTGAGTTGCGGATCCTGGTAGGTTTCCCACCACTTCCCCTTCGAGGCGGAATCGCTCGGCTGCGCAGGCTTCCAATTGCCGATTTCTTTGTATGTCCCAGGAACTTCCGCCGTCGGCCGAACGTATTTCGGGCCTACGGTGCATCCGCACAAGCAGACGACGCTCACACCGAGCGCGATTACCCATCCACGCCGAATGCGGTTTCTTTCCTGCGGCGGCTTTTGCAGACGCCCGATCACGGGGCGCTATTCCCCCTTCCAGCCGGGGGCTGAACGATTCGGACCGTTTCGCCGGAAACCAGAGAGTCGGGTGGATTGACGATAACGTCTTCCTGTCCGGTCAACCCGGCGGCGACTTCCACTTCGCTCCCGAAGTCGTGACCGAGGGTGATCGGGGTGAGCGTGACGTGCGTGCCATCGTGAACGGTCGCAACCTGCAATCCCTGCGTGCGAAAAATCAGCGCACTCACGGGCAAAATGAAGCTGGGGGATTCACTCGGAAGCTTCAAATGAACCTCCGCGTAAGCGCCCGGAAAAAGCTCGCCAGCGGGATTGTCCACATCCACTTCGATGAGGAGCGTCCGGGAAGCGGTATCGATCGCGTTGGCCGTGCGAACCAGCGTGCCTTTGAATCGCCGTCCAGGGAATTCGGCAAGAGTCAGCTCGGCCGTGAGGCCCGGCTTGGCTGCCTGCGAATACTGCTGAGGCACATTCACGTAAACGCGCAGGCGATTCGTCGCGGCCATGTGAAACAGCTCTTTCGCAGTGCCACCGGCGGCGCCGGAATCTATGAGCTGTCCCACGTCCGTGTTTCGCGCGGTGAGCACGCCGTCGAAGGGCGCATAGATCATTTTGAAGGACTGCAATTGCTCGAGACGCATCACATTGTGCTCCGCGGACTGCACCGTCGCTCTCTTTGCTTCAAAATCGCCGACGGCGTTGTCCACGTCCTGCTTCGAGACGGAATCGCTGGTCAAAAGCTCTTTGTATCGGGCAGCTGTAATTTCCGAAAGGCGATAGTTCGCCTGCGCCGTGTTCAGGTCTGACCGCGCTTGCTGGAGCTGCTGGTCCACTTCCGGCGTGTCGATTTCCGCGAGCAATTGGCCGGCTTTCACGTGGGCGCCAATATCCACGTACCACTTCTTCAAGTATCCGCTCGTGCGTGCATAGATCGGCGCATCGGTGAAGGCCTGGATGTTTCCGGGAAGCACAACTTCCTGCTGGGGCGCGCCGCGCCTCGGATGCATGGTGGATACGATCGGAACGGCAAGATCGTAGGTTTCGTTGCGGAGCGAAGCCTTCGCCCGGATGCGCGGAACAATTCCGCTGATCACGATCAGCGCAACGATGATCAGCACCGCAACGGCGATGAGCATGCCTCGGCCAGAACGCGGCGCAGTGGAGCCGGGAGTTCCACCGGTGGGCGAATTCGCCCCTGTATATTCCTGCTCAGTCATTCCTTCCCCTCTTGGATTGGTGGTGTGCCGAATAGACGGCTTTGACTCCTCCCGCGTTTCATTTCGCCGCCACCGATGATTCTCCCTTGCCACGACCGTGCACAATGCTGAAGAAGACGGGGACGAAGAAGAGCGTTGCGACCGTCGCGAACATGAGCCCGCCAATGACAGCACGGCCCAACGGCGCGTTTTGTTCGCCTCCCTCCCCCATTCCCAGCGACATGGGAAGCATACCGATGATCATTGCGAGGGCGGTCATAATGACCGGGCGGAAACGGGTGAATCCCGATTCAGCCGCCGCTTCCGCGGGGGTCTTCCCTTCCTCCAACCTCTCCTTTGAAAAACTGACCACAAGAATACTATTGGCGGTCGCCACTCCCATACACATGATTGCGCCCGTCAGAGCGGGCACGCTGACAGTAGTTCCAGTTACAAACAGAAACCAGACGATTCCAGCGAGCGCCGCGGGCAATGCCATGAGGATGATGAACGGATCCAGCCACGATTGGAAGTTCACAACGATCAGCAAATACACGAGGACGATCGAAAATGCGAGCCCCCCGAGAAGTCCGGCAAACGAAGAGCGCATCGTCGCGATTTGTCCACGAACGATGATTTGCGATCCCCGCGGCAGATTTTTCTTGCTTTGCTCAATAATAGGCGCTATTTCGTGCGCCAGACCGCCGAGATCGCGCCCCTGAACGGATCCAAATATGTCGATGACCGGCTGAACGTCGTAGTGGGAAACCACGGCCATTTCGGAGCCGCGGCTGAATGAAGCGAGCCCGGCCATGATTTCCGGACGTGCAACCGCGGTGGGACCCGTGATCGGAATGTTCTCGAGGTCCTGGAGCGAATCAACGCGGTATTGCGGTGTTTGGGTTGCAATGCTGTAGCTCACGCCTGTCTTTGGATCGAGCCAGAAAGAGGGAGATGTCTGGAAGCTGCCACTGAGCGAAATGAGAAGATTTTGTGCGACGTCGCGCTGCGAGAAGCCGATCTGCTGCGCCTTCGTGCGGTCCACATCGATGTGCATCCTCGGCTGATTGAATGGCTGCTGGATTCTGAGATCCGCTGTTCCGGGAATGAATTTCAACTGGTCCATCAATTTAGTGGCGAATTCCCGATTGGCGCTCAGGTCTCGTCCGACGATCTGAATGTCGATGGGAGCGGGAAGGCCGAAATTGAGAATTTGAGTGACGATGTCGGCCGGTGGAAAATAGAAAATGACCCCTGGAAAATTGCGATTCAATTTCAGGCGCAAATCGTGCACATACTTCGCCGTGGCCCCGTGGTGTTCGTGCTTTAACGAAACCAGAATGTCCGCATCACTGGGGCCGATGGGCGCCGACGTGGAATAGGAGAGATTGAGGCCGCTATAGGGCAAACCGATGTTGTCAATCAGGGTGGAGAATTCGTCCGGGGGTATCTGCCTGCGGATGTCGTCCTCCACCCGGTCGCAGATCGCGGCAGTCTCCTCGATGCGCGTGCCGGTCGGCGCGCGCAGGTGAATCTTGAATTCGCCGCTGTCCACCGCCGGAAAGAAATCCTGGCCCAACCACGGCAGAAGCGCAAAGGAGAGTACGCAAGCGAACAGGAAGCAGATTGCAAAGATGCTGCTGTGGCGGATGCAGCCTTCGAGCAACTGGTGATATCGCCCGCGGAGCCGCTCAAAGCCCGCTTCAAATCCAGCCTGCAAGCGAATGAACGGGTTGCGCGATTTCGCGGCATTCTGATGAATCTCTTCGGATTGTGCGACGAGCAGGTATTTCGCCATCGTCGGAACCAGCGTCCGCGAGAGCAAGTAAGAAGCGAGCATGGCGAAAACGACCGCTTCGGCAAGCGGCACGAAAAGATAACGCGCAACTCCGGTAAGAAAAAACATCGGCACGAACACAATGCAAATGGCGAGTGTTGACACAAACGCGGGAACCGCAATCTGCGAAGCGCCGTCGAGAATCGCCTGAACGATTTCCTTGCCCTGATCCAGGTTGCGATTGATATTCTCGATTTCCACGGTCGCGTCGTCCACAAGTATCCCCACCGCGAGCGCCAGCCCTCCGAGTGTCATGATGTTGATGGTCTCGTGAAGGGCGCTCAGTAAGATGATGGACGTAAGTATCGAAAGCGGGATCGAAACGGCGATGATCAACGTGCTGCGCCAGCTCCCGAGAAAAATCAGGATCATGAGGCCCGTCAGGCAGGCAGCGATGATCCCTTCTCGAACGACGCCCGAAATTGCAGCGTTTACGAACAACGATTGGTCCGAGAGAGGGCGAATGTCCAGTTCGGGAGGGAGTCCTGCTTCAATCGGTGGGAGCAGCGCCTTGACCTTGGAAATGATGTCGAGGGTGGATGCGTTTCCTGTCTTTTGAATCGACATCAGGGATGCCCGCTGCCCGTTCACACGCACGATGTTCGTCTGAGGCGGGAAACCGTCGCGCACGTAGGCGACGTCTCGGATATAAATGGTCGAACTCCCCACCGTCTTGATCGGAAGCTCGTTCAGCTCCGCTACCGTCTCCGGAGAGCCATTCATGTCAACCTGATACTCGAACGCCCCTATCTTCGCCGTGCCTGCGGGGAGAATAAGGTTCTGGCTGCTGATCGCGTTCACTACGTCGACTGGGGCCAATCCCTTGGCTTGCATCTCTGCGAAATTCAGGTCCACCTGAACCTGCCGCTGCTTCCCGCCGTAGGGATAAGGAATCGCGACTCCCGGCACGCTGACGAGTCCCGTTCGTAGAAAATTTACTCCAAGGTCGAACAATTGCTGCTCGGAGAGTTTCTGACTGGATAGCGCCAATTGCAGGATCGGAACCGTGGATGCGTTGTACGTGATGATGAAGGGCGGCGTAGTTCCCGGCGGGTAAGAACGAATGACGGCTTGTGAGATGGCCGTGACTTGCGCGACTGCGTTCCCCACCTGCACGCCGGGTTGAAAGAAAATCTTAACAAGGCCGATACCACTCAGCGATTGTGATTCGATGTGCTCGATGTCGTTGACTGTTGTCGTCAGCGACCTCTCATAGTTGTAAATAATCCGGTTGGACATCCCCTCGGGCGATAATCCGGCGTAGTTCCAAACCACGGTGACGACAGGAATGTCGATGTTCGGAAAAATGTCCGTGGGAGTGCGCAGAATCGAGACCGGGCCCAGGATGAGAAGCAATATCGCGGCCACGACAAACGTATAAGGACGTCGTAATGCGAGTCGAACTATCCACATCGGAAATCCCTTGATCTCTCAGGGAGTGACCCACCCCAAAAGGCAGCACCACCACGATGCCGGAAAAATTATCTCATGCTTGCTGCGAGTTCAATATGTTTGACGGATGTGGGCAGTTTCGCGATTCAGAAAAAAACGCCGGCCGTGGGATGACTAAACGCGAGAAGGCCTCGAGCAATGGGGCGTCGAATTCTCTGCGTCAAATCGCTGCACGTCAGATTCCCAGCAAATTGGTATGGAGCTTCAAGTAGCCGTGGTCGGCCGCCCAGAGATTCAGAGGAATCGTGGCAAGCTCATCTACCACGGGCACGGCGTGGCCGTCTTTCGTGAGATCCACCGTCTTGATGTACCGCCGGCACGTGTCACACGCCTCCACTCGTACCGGAGTGAATTCCGCGGCCGTGTACACGGCAAGCTTCTTTCCGTCTTCCTCCCCGCACGCGGGGCAGACGAGTCTTCGAAAATCCCATTCCGTTGCACACAGCGCGCAAAGCAAAGAGCGTTTGCCTCCGTCACCCTCTGCTCGAAGGACGCCAACCTGCGGTTTGCCAGAACAGAGCGGGCACACAGACGGCGGGACGTCGGGCGGCGTGCATTGCGTGTGATCGGCGAGATATTCGGCGTACGGCTGCAAGAAAACCCAGGAGAGGTGCGATTCAGCAGGCTTCAAGCTCGCAGGAGTGTCCGAATCGGTCCGCCAGAATTCAGTGAGAACCTCCTGCCAGTGTTTCGAATCTCGAGACCGAAGCTCGCCGGCGGATTGCGCGAGCGGAGTGGGGGCGTGGCTCTCGACAATTGAAAGGAAGGGCGCAAAGCGCGGAAGAAGAAGAAAAAGGTCCAACTCCTGACGCAGAGCGCCGCTGGGCCGCGCCTCTTTCACCGAACCGCATTCGGCGACCATGTCCGAGTAAAGAGATTGTTGAAACTGGGCGACGCGGCCGTAGAAGCGAAGGCCTTCAGCAGCAAAACCGTGCTTTGAAGCTAACTCAGCGGCGCGGCGAATTCGCGCGTCCCATTTGTCATTTTTCATTTCCTCGTCAGGGAAGCCTTGACGATGTGTTCGAACCACGTGCGGTGATGTTTGGCCGCCCAAGCGCGGGAGACGTCTCCGCGGATCACCGAGCCGTAGGCGCCGCGCTCCACTGCGGTACCCATGTACACGTGAATGATGAACAGGCCGATGGTGAGTAGCGCCGCGGCGGGATGCACGACGATCGCCACGTAGCGAAGGAATCGGAGGCTCCACGGTATCGAGTCCGTGAACCAAAGAACGGCGCCGGAGAGAAGCAGCAGAATCCCGCACCAGAAGAATCCCCAGAAAAGGAACTTTTGCCCGGGGTTGAAGCGGTCTGCCGGCGGCATTTCCTCGTCTTCATTGCGGACGTAATGCCGGATGGCGCGCCACCAAATTTTGTCCTGGGGCGACTCTTGCATCTGACGGGCCCACATGCGGTACATCTGGACGATACCAATGCTGAATACGAGCCCAATCCAGGGATGCAATTCGCGCGAAATTGTCCCGCCTCCCAGAATGACAGCGATCCAGAACAGCCACGGCGACCAGAATGCGAGACCGGTCAGCATGAGGTACACGTAAGAAACTCCGACCAGCCAGTGCACGGCGCGCTCCTGGAACGAATAACGCAGGACTCGCCCGTTTGGAAGGAGATAAGGTTCGCTGCTCATTTCTTGCCGCCTTCCCGGGGCTCATCTTCGTTCACTACTTTGGGCCCGAAGCGCAAGTAGTGAACGAAGACCCCAATCACACCACCCACCATCGCCAGGTTTCCGAGCCACTTGAGCGGATGTTTCCAGAGCGAGACGCTCCACGGAATGTGCGGATCTTTCGGTAGTCCGCCGTACAGCTCCGGGTTCGTCGCATCGTGCAGCACGTAGATCACGTGCGTACCGCCCACGCCGGACGGATCGTAAACCCCAGCATTTTTAAATCCGGAAACGTCGCTAAGCTGCTTCGCCCGCTTTTTGGCGAGATACGTCATGTCTTCCTTCGAACCAAAATGCAGGCAGCCCGTCGGACACGACTTGATGCACGCCGGCTCGAGTCCCTGGCCGACGCGATCGGAGCAGAGAGTGCACTTGAAGACTTTGCGAGCCTCCGTGCTGAACTTTGGAATATTGAACGGGCACCCCGTCATGCAATAGCCGCAGCCGATGCAATGATCCTGTTGGAAATCGACGATACCGTTGGCGTACTGCACGATGGCGCCGTCGGCGGGGCACGCTTCGAGGCAACCCGGCTCTTCGCAGTGCATGCACTGATCTTTGCGCATGAGCAGCATCAAACTGCCGTCTTCGCGCTCATGTTCGTTGAACTTGATCAAGTTCCAATAATTCCATGCCGTCTCCGGCATGGTCTGGTAAGAGTTGTTGAACGACGTCTCGCTGAACGAATAGCCGTTCCATTCGAGGCAGGCCACCTCGCAGGCTTTGCAGCCGATGCAGGTGGTGGTGTCGATCAGCTTGCAAACGTCATAGTCCCGGCTCACCCCGGCGCCCGGGACTGAGCCGGAATGACCTGAAATCCTGCGAATTTCCATCGTCGCCTGGCTCATTATTCCCCCCTAGGCCTTTTCCACTTTAACGAGGAAGCCCTTGGATTCCGGGGTGTGGGCGTTTGGATCAACGACAGTTGGCGTCAGCAGATTCGCCGGGGTGCGCGCGTTCCGACCTTCGTCTTCGTCGATGCCGCGGAAGCCTTGATGGATGGGTATGCCTATTTGATAGACCTTTTTCCCCTCAATCATCATCGGCTTGATTCGCCGCGTAACAAAGGCTTTCGCGATGTACGTACCCCTCGCGCTGCTGACCTTAATCTTCTCCCCGCCGTTGAGGCCGAGCTCACTCGCCTGCTCAACAGAGATCTCGACAAACGGTTCGGGGATAAGTTGGGCGTTCATCTGATTGTTCTTCGTCCAGTAGTGATACTGCTCCGTCAGACGATATGTCGTGCAGACCACGGTGAAACCTTGCTCGGGGGTGCCGTACTTGTCGGCGGCTGTCGTGAGCTTTTTAACGACCGGATTATTTGAGTGGTCGGGATGCAGCGGATTCTTGATCGGGCTCTCGAAAGGTTCGTAGTGCTCTGGGAATGGCCCATCGGCCACGGCGCCAATGGGTACAAACAGCCGACCGACACCCTCTGGATTCATGATGAACGGCCCCATGTGATCCTTGGGATGCGAATCAGGCTTGAAGTCCGGAACGTCATTGCCTACCCACTTCTGAGCGCCTTCGTTCCACCAGACCTGTTTACGCGAAGGATCCCAAGGCTTGCCATCGAGATCGCATGAAGCGCGGTTGTAAAGGACGCGGCGGTTCATCGGCCACGACCAACCCCAATTTGGGTAAATCCCGAGGCCAGAGGGATCGTCTGTCCCGCGACGAGCCAGCAATGCGCCCGCCTCCGTCCAAGAGCCGCAGTAGAGCCAGTTTCCGGACGATGTGGTCCCGTCGTCCTTCAGCCAGGAAAAACCGGGTAACTGCTGGCCGGCCTTGATTTCTTGCTTCGTCTTTGGGTCTTCGAGGTCGGCGATCGCCTTACCGTTGATTTCCTTGGCCACTTCGGCGAGCGAGGGGTGTTCGGGATTGCTGTAAGCCCAACTGGCGTGCAACACGGGATCAGGGAATTTGCCGCCTTCTTTCTTGTACAGGTCACGCACACGCAAGAAAATCTGCGCCAGGATGTCCTGATCCAGCCGGGCATCGCCAGGTGGAGGAAGCGCCGCACTCTTCCACTGAAGCCACCGAGCGGAATTGACCATCGTTCCGTCCTTCTCCGCAAACCCCGCGCATGGCAGGCGGTAGACAGTGGTGTTGATCTTCTTCATGTCATCGGCGGTGGTTCCCGGAGCCTTCCAGAACTCGCTCGTCTCATCCGGATAGATTTCGCCCACGACGAGCCAGTCCGCCTTCTTCAGCGCGTCGATGTTCTTCTGTGTGTCCGGGCCGATCATGACACCATTCATGCCAAAAGCCACCAGGCCCTTCACATTGCCGCGATACATTTGATCCCAAATCTGCGTCCAGGAATAGTTGCGGTCGATCTTAGGTAGGTAATTGAAGGCAAAATCGTTTTGCTTGTTCGCTGCATCGCCATAAAACGATTTAAGGAGCGAAACCGCAAATTTCGGTGTATTCGACCAATAGTTAAACGAATCCCACACTCCCGGCTTCGAAGCGGTAGGAGTAATGCGCTTGAGGTAGGCGGCCAAATCGGTGTCATTCGGATTCGGCATTTTCAGATAGCCGGGCAAAATGTCGAAGATGCCCGCCATATCGGTCGCTCCCTGAATATTGGAGTGACCGCGCAACGCGTTGACGCCACCGCCCGCGCGCCCCACGTTTCCGAGGAGCAATTGAATCATGGCGGCGGTGCGAATGATCTGGGTTCCATAGGTGTGCTGCGTCCAACCCACCGCATAAATGATCGTCGCGGCTTTCTTTGTGTCGCCGTCCTTGCGGATAGACGTGAAGAGATCGAACGCCTTCAGCAACTGATCTTTGGAAATACCGGTGATTCCCGAAACTACATCCGGCGTGTATCGGGAGTATTGCCGCTTCATCAATTGGAAGACGCATCGCGGATGCTCAAGCGACAGGTCGTAAGCTGTGTTCGCGGGCAACAGTACCGGCGCAGGGGGAACAGCGTGACCAGGTGCGCCCGTCGTTCCAGCGGGCGCAGCCTTCGCTGCCGGCCTTGCGGCGGCGTGAGGACTGGCCGCGACAGCCTTCCCGGCCATCGCGCCGCCCTCCTCATAATTCCAAGTGGACTTATCGTAGGTCTTCTTCTCGGAATCGAAACCCGAATACAGCCCGTCTTCCGGAAGCTTAAACCCTTCCTTCACGATGAAGGAGGCGTTCGTGTAATTAATAAGGTATTCCTTGGCAATGCGATTGTTTTCGATGGCGTGGTGGATTAATCCGCCGAGGAAAGCGATATCGGCTCCGGCGCGAATCTGGCAAAAGAGGTCAGCAGTTGCAGCGGTGCGCGTGAAACGCGGATCCACGACGATCATCTTGGCATTGCGGTTTCGTTTCGCTTCGATAGCCCACTTGAATCCACAGGGATGATTCTCAGCAGGATTGCCGCCCATGATCAACATCATGTCGGTATTCTTGATGTCGATCCAGCCATTCGTCATTGCCCCGCGTCCGAATGTTGGTCCCAAACTTGAGACCGTGGGGCCGTGTCAAACACGGGCCTGGTTTTCCAGGTAGCAGACCCCCAGGCTGCGCATACTCTTGACGACGAGAAAGTTGAATTCGTTGGTATCGGTGCAGCCTCCGGTGAAGGCGATGCCTTCGCAGCGGTTGACGGTTTTTCCCTGGGCGTCT
>JBAWGF010000318.1:0-24126 GCA_049592615.1 Candidatus Acidiferrales bacterium | reverse complement strand
GTTCCGCGGTGCGCTCGGCGTATCGCTTGATCAAGTTTTCGCATCGCCACTGCGTGTCCGCGGGCGGGCGAGGACGTCCCCCGCCGAAGTACTGCTCGTATTCAATCTTCAGCGTGCGGATGTCTCGTTCGATCTGGCTCAATTCCTCGTCAACTGTGGCCATGGCTCATTGTGAAACTGGGCGAGATTCCAGCGTAGAGGCTCGAAGCGGGTGGCGTCAACGTCGCCGTTCGGGAGCTTGTCGCAAAGAGAAATCCCTGCGGTTGCCACTCCGTATCGTATTGTGTTTAAATCCCTTAGCAATGAACCCACCAGCCAATCCAGCGGTCCGGATGCAGAAAGAGTCGGCGGCCCGCCTGCGCGAGATCCCATCGGTCGATGAACTGCTCAGCCGCCCGCGCCTGCTGGCGTTGGTAGAACGAGCGGGGCGTGGCCTCGTGACCCGGACTGCACGGAGCGTCCTCACTAATCTGCGGGCGGAATTGCGGAAATCGCCTTCTGCCGGCAGCGGAATCCTGGAATTGGACGGCATCGAAGCGCGCATCGCGGCCGATGTGGAAAAGATCCTCGCGCCTTCTTTGCGGCGTGTGATCAATGCGACCGGAGTGATCCTGCACACAAATCTCGGGCGCGCGCCGCTCGCGCCGGAAGCAGCGGCTCGAATCGCCGAAACGGCAACGCGCTATTCCAACCTCGAATATGACATCGAGACCGGCGAGCGCGGGAAGCGCGATGTCCACACGGCGCGTCATCTCGCTGAATTCGTCGGCGCCGAAGCTGCGATCGTTGTTAACAACAACGCCGCGGCGGTTTTTCTGATTCTGAATACGCTGGCGAAGGGCGCCGAAGTGATCGTCTCACGCGGGGAACTGATTGAAATCGGCGACGGCTTCCGCATTCCCGACATCATGGCCGAAAGCGGCGCGGTGCTTCGCGAAATCGGAACCACGAACCGCACACGCATCCGCGACTACGAACGCGCCGCGAACGATCGTACGCGCTTACTGCTACGCGTTCATCCGTCGAATTTCCGCATCACCGGTTTTACGGAGCGGCCTTCGCTCGGAGATTTGGTCGCGCTGGGGCGGCGCTTGAAAGTTCCTGTGTTTGAAGATCTCGGGTCGGGATGCCTCGCGGATCTCTCCGCGAGCGGCGTCGCCGAACCGGTTGCGCGCGCAAGCTGCGAAGCCGGTGCGTCCGTCGTTTCCTTCAGCGGCGATAAACTTTTGGGCGGGCCGCAGGCGGGAATCATTGCCGGGGAAAAAGCGATCGTGGAACGCATCCGGCGCAATCCGCTCTTCCGCGCGCTGCGTGTGGACAAACTCACAATCGCGGCGCTCGAAGTGGCTCTGAACGCTTACATCCGCGGTGCGCTCGATGAGATTCCCGCGCTGCGAATGATCCGGCTCTCATCCGACAGCATTGGCCGGCGCGCGAAGCAAATCGTGGAACAACTTCGTCCGTTGCTTCCGAAAAACGCAACGATTGCCACATGCGCCGGTTTTTCCGTCATCGGTGGCGGCTCGACGCCGGATCAGCAGTTGCCCACCGAATTGATTGCGATTGCGAGCGTGCGGCCCTCCGCAACTCAACTCGAAGAGCGTCTGCGCAAGCCCGAGCGTGGCGCGCCCGTCGTCGCGCGCATCGAAGACCGCCATCTCGTCCTCGATCTCCGCACTGTTCTCCCCGATGAGGATTCCCCGCTCGCCGCGGCTCTTGCAGCCGCGCTTGCTGCGGCGACCCACTGAGAGTGAAATCCAAAGTGCTCGCCTTCGTCGTCCGAAAAAACGGTCTCGTCGCTATTCGCAAGCCGCTGCCGGCGCCGCGCAAAGGTTGGGCCCTCGTCCGCGTGCGGCTGGCAGGAATCTGCAACACCGACCTTGAGATTTTGCGCGGCTATCACGCGTTTCGCGGCACGCTAGGACATGAGTTCGTCGGTGAAGTTGCCGAAGTGCGCGGTGTTTCAAAGCGAGAGAGAGCGCGCTGGCTCGGCCGCCGTGTCGTTGGCGAAATCAACATCGGCTGCGCGGCTTTAAGACATCATCCCGTTTGCGAATTCTGCCGCCGCGGTCTGAAGACGCACTGCGCGCGCAGGAAAGTGCTTGGAATCGTCGAGCATGATGGTGCTTTTGCGGAGTATCTGGCGCTGCCGTTCGAAAATCTTCACGTGGTTCCCGATTCACTTTCGGACGACCAAGCCGTATTCGTCGAGCCGCTCGCCGCAGCGTGCGAAATTCTTTCTCAGGTGAAAATCCGCGGGTTCAAGAGAGCAGCCGTGCTGGGAGATGGAAAACTCGCGCAATTAATTGCAAGGGTTCTGCATTCGGACGGGCCGAGCGTTGTGCTGTACGGAAAGCATGAAAACAAACTTGCGCTCGCACGCCGCGAAGGAATCGAAACAAAACTCATTCGCGGAACTTCTCGCGACCGAGAATCCGCACGCGCGCAATTTCCTCTGGTGGTTGAAGCGACTGGCTCGCCTTCGGGTTTGGCTTTCGCGCTTCAGATTACCGAGCCGCGAGGAACGCTGGTTCTCAAATCAACATTTCACGGCGCCGCGCCATTTGAGACCTGGCCCATCGTCGTGAAGGAAATCAACGTAATCGGTTCGCGCTGCGGTCCATTCGCGATGGCGCTTGGACTATTGCGCGGCGGAAAAATCGATCCTCGCGCGTTGATCTCGCGCACGTTTCCGCTGACAGATGCGAAGGCAGCGATGAAATTTGCACAAAAGCCTGGCGTCCTGAAAGTTTTGTTGCGGCCGTAAGGTTCGAAAATAGCAGGAAATCTCTGAAGCCATCAAACCAAGCGCGCGGTCGAGGGTTTTCAACTGTGGTTCTTCTGTATCTTCGCGCCTCCGTGGCTACATCCGGTTGATGACGCTCGCGACGCAGCCCGCGCCGAATCCGTTGTCGATGTTCACGACGCTCACATTCGAAGCGCAACTGTTGAGCATCGCAAGCAGCGCCGTCACGCCTCCGAAGCTCGAACCGTAGCCCGTGCTGGTCGGCACGGCAATCACGGGCGCAGCCACCATACCCGCAACCACGCTCGGCAGCGCTCCTTCCATTCCCGCTATGCAAATAATCACGCGCGCTTGCGCGAGTCTTTCGCGGTGTTCGAGCAGGCGGTGCAGTCCCGCTACGCCCACGTCGTAAATGGCTTCGGCGCGATTGCCCATACTCTGCGCCGTTACGAGCGCTTCTTCGCCGACGGGAATGTCGCTCGTCCCCGCGGTGATGATAAGGATAGGCCCTTTGCCGCGAATCGATTTGTCGCGTTCGATCGCGATCGCGCCGGAGAGCGGAAAGAATTTGGCGGCGCGCGCCAATTTTTTTACCGCTGCGTAAATCTTCCGGTCGGCACGCGTGACCAAAATATTGTGCGAGGCCTTCGCGCGCAGCATCCCGCGTACGATCTCGATGACTTGCTTTTGTGTCTTGCCGCGCGCGAAAACGACTTCGGGATAGCCCTGCCTAAGAGCGCGATGATGATCGATCTTGGCGAAGCCGAGATCCTCGTAGGGAAATTGCCGCAACCGCTCGACCGCGCTATCGACGGTCAGCTTTCCGCGCTTCACGGCTTCGAGAAAATTTCGAACGTCTCGTTCGTCCATCGCACGGGAATTCTAGCACCAGTCCGCGGCGCATCTTTCCCTTCTCGCCCTCCGCTATTTTTCTTCCTTCCCCGTAACGTCCACAACTGCGACCGGTCCATACTTTGCAAGCGCGTCCTGAATCTTCGTGCGGTCTCCCACGCATACCCATTGCATGTGGTTGAGGTCCACGTATTTTTTCGCCGCGGCTTGCACGCTTGCAGCGTCAACCGCCGCGATGTGATCGGCGTACTTGTCCCAGTAATCCATCGGCAGGCCGAATTGTTGCACCGTGAGCCATCCGCCGAGCACTGTCGCGGGTTGTTCGAGCGAAAGCGCGAAGCCCGCGATGATCGTGCGGTGCGCGTCGTCGAGTTCACTCGCGGGAACCGGCTCGTCGTTGATGCGCTTGAATTCGAATTCGAACCGTGACATCGCCTCGCCCGTCACCTGCGTCCGCACGGGAGAAAAACCGAACCAATCGCCGGGATAAATGTCCGCGTTGAACCGGCTATAGGCGCCGTACGTCAGACTATGCTCTTCGCGCAGGTCGAGAAACAGACGTGCCTGCGCCCCGCCGCCGACGACCTGGTTCATCACGGCCAGCGCGTAGTAATCAGGATCGGTGCGGCGAATGGTGCGCGTGCCGCCGATGATGTACGTCTGCACGGAATTGGGCCGGTCGACGAGCGTAATCTTCGCGGCGGGCGGCCTCACCGTCGCGGGAAACGAAACAGCCGGCTCCGCCTTGCCCGACCACGCGCCGAAATATTTTTCGACAAGCGCGCGCATCTCGCTCGCCTTGAAATCTCCGGCCACGCCCAGGATCGTATTTCCGGGCACGAAGTGCTGATCGTGGAACCGTTTCAGATCGGCCTGAGAAGTCTTCTCGATGGATTCTTTCGTCGGCCACGTCACCGATAGCGGCGGATTTTCATACAAAACGCGGCGAAACGCTTGCTGCCCGAGAAATGCCGGATTTGCAAGCCGCTCCTCAGTGGCCGCCGACTGGCGCTGCTTGTATTTCGCGAGCTCGCTTTCCGGAAATATCGGATGCAGGACGATGTCGGCCATCAGATCCAGAAGCTGCGATGCGCTGTTGATAAGGCCGGAAGCGCTTACGGTAGTGTAACTCGCGCCGAACCTCGCATCCGCATTCAGAGTCGCCCCGAGTGAATCGACTTCGTTTGCGATTTGCGAGCTGGTGCGCTTTTCGGTGCCTTCCGTCAGCATGTCGGCCGTGAACGAAGCGAGCCCGGGCGCGTCGTTCGGGTCGGCAAGCTGTCCCGGCCGGATCCACATCGTAAAGGCCACGGTCGGAAGCTTGTGGTCTTCGAGCAGGATGAGCGTGAGGCCGTTCGGGAGTTTCGCAATCGCCGGCCTCGGCAGTTGCACGCGCAGGACTTCCTTGTTCACCGGCGCGCGATTCAGCCGTTCCACTTTGCTCACCGAAGTGGATTTATCCTGCCCACGCGCAACCACGGCGCCCGCCGTCATCATGGCGACGGATATCGCAGCCGCCGCTGAGATCTTTCGCACACGGCTCGAAATCAGTTCGCGCATTCTCATTGTGCCCCCTTCGCCGCAGCCGTTTCCTTCGCAACCGGCAGCGAAACGATAACCGTCCGTTGATCGCGAACAAGGAATTTCTTCGCCGCCGTATTGATTTCTTCGAGCGTGATCGCGTTTTCTTTTTCGGGAAGCGAGTTGATCAATCCGGGCTCGTTGAATTTCACGGCATAGTCGCCGATCAGGAGCGAAGTGCGCAGCGAGGATCGCCGCACGTCAATGAACCTCCGCAGCAATTGTGTTTTTGCTTTGGCCAGCTCTTCCGCGGTGACGCCATCCTTCGCGATCGCTGCGATTTCTTCGTCGATGCCTTTCTCGAGATCTTCCACCTTCACTCCCGGCCGCGGGTTCGCCCGGATATAAAACTGGCTCGGCCCGATGCGCATTTCGGCGAACACGGCGACCTGCGAAGCAAGCTGCTTGTCCTTCACCAGGTGTTGATAGAGCCGCGAACTTTCTCCCTGCCCGAGAATCACGGCCAGCTCCAGAGCCGCGAAATTCTCCGGCGTGTTTCCCGGTGCCGTGCGGTAGGCGATATCGATTTCCGGCAGTCGCGCCAGAGGATCGTGAATCAATTCGCGCCGCTCGCCGTAGTGCGCCTCTTCGGCGAGGTCCACCTTCGGCGGCGCGGGCTGCGGCGGGATCGCTCCGAAATACTTCTTTACCTTGGCGAGCGCCTCGTCCGGGTCGAAATCGCCGACCAGCGTCACTGCCGCATTGTTCGGCGCGTAATAAACGCGAAAGAAATCCGCCACGTCCTGCACGGTCGCTGCGTCGAGGTCCGTCATCGAACCGATCGTCGAGTGCTTGTAGGCGAAATTATCGTAGGAGAGATTGTCGAGATCGAGCTGCGCCCGGCCGTAGGGCTGGTTGTCGGCGCCCTGCCGGCGCTCTTCCTGCACCGCGTTCCGCTGATTATCGAGATTCGCCTGCGTGATGTTGAGCGACTTCATGCGGTCCGCTTCGAGAAACAATCCCAGATCGAGCTGATTTTTCGGCAACTCCTCGAAATACGTTGTGCGGTCCTCGTTCGTCGTCCCGTTCATGCCGCCGCCGTTGTTCAACACAGTGATGAAATGCTCGCCCTTGCCCACGTTTGCCGAGCCTTGATACATCATGTGCTCGAACAGGTGCGCGAAGCCGGTGCGCCCGGGTCTTTCGTCGTGGCTTCCCACGTTGTAGCAAACGTCGATCGAGTAAACCGGCGCGCTATGGTCCACGACGAGAATCACGCGCAGGCCGTTGTCCAGCCGCGTTTCGCGCAATTCAACCTTTGGCAATGCAATGTCGGATCCGGCCAGCGCTGTGCCGATTCCCAATAGAACTCCAAGCACGGCCAGGATCATCCCGGCCGCATTCCGCTTCACGGTCATCAATACACCCCCTTCAGGCGGGCATCATTCTGCCTTTTTCCTGCGTAGCTGGCAATTGGACGGATGCGGTTGAGAATTGTGTGGCGCGAAAATCGCGATATTGCGAAGCCCAAATAGTTGGCGATTAGAAATGCTCCGCGCGGTGATTTTGCGAGGGTTAAGATCGCTTCAGTTCGGCAGCAGTTGTCGATTAGGGAAGGGATGGATGGCGGCGAGATGACGACCCTGCGAAGGGAAACTGAGCTGGCGGACTGAAAGCCTGCCTGCCGGAAGGCAGGCCCGCTGCTACGAAGGCCGGGAGGGAGCAGGCGCAGCGCGCAAGAATGCGAAGTCCGAGAGTTCACGGCTGCCAACATCCGGCCTCCTGTTTCTCTTAGGTTTTTAGCTTATTGTGGTGCGAGTCACTCGCAGGGTCGCTACAAAGTAACTTAGATGCGGAGCATGTGGCACGGGTGGCCCAAGGAATCCCCGTCGGCCGAAACAAAGTTTGTCTTATTCTTTTTCAGCTGGAGAACGATATTTGAGAGTTCGGATCTTTTCTTGCGACGCAATGCTCCAAATCTGGATCTCATGACCGGACTCAGAATCCAATGAAATGAGGCGGTCGCCATTCGCTGTAACGAAGCCGGGCATGACGCTCCAGGTTGAGAGCAGAGCTCCGGTAGCGCAATCCCAAGTCTTCATGGTTTCATCGTCTGCGACGGAAACTAGAGTCTGAGCCTGCTGAAGTAGTAACAGCCAAACAACTTGGTCTTTATGCCCCTTCAGAATTTTCAGCTTCTTCCCGGTTGAAATATCCCAAATCGAAATATCGCCTTGTCCCTGCGCTGAGATGAGTTTGCCATTTTCCTCATCAACGAGGAAAAAATTGACCCAATCCTTGGGTTCCAACTCCATTTCTGCAATCTGACGATCTTGAGATAGGTCCAGTATCCGAATTTTACTGTCCTCGCTTCCTGTCATTAGCAAACTGCCGTCACGATTGAGAGCCATAGCCGAGAACCGGGCCTTCTCCGGCACGTGTCTCAATTCAGTTCCTGTTTTCATATCCCAAATGGTAATGCCCTCATCATGCAATGAGGCCAGACGACTTCCATCGGCGCTAAAGGCAAATTGTTCCACCCATTTGCGATCCTGCATTTTCCTGAGCACATTTCCGCTCGGAATCTCCAGCAACTGGATCAAGCCGTTTGCGTCGCCAACAAGTAGAGACGAAGAGTTTGGAGTGAAAGCCAACCCGTACAAAGACACCTCCGTGTGGGATATAAGGTCTCGGCGATGGCCAGTTGCCGTTTCCCAAAGGAGCAATGTGCCATCGGCGGCGTATGCTGTTATCCATCTCCCGTCAGGGCTCGCAGCAAAGTCGATAAGCTGAGATGGAGGAAAATAATCCTGGACAGCATTTACCGATGCGGCGCTCTTCGGCGGTGCTGCTCCAAGACAATAGCAGCAGAGGATCGCGAGTAGGGTTGAGGTCGCCGCTTGTTTGGTCATGTCGCGTTACCCTCGAGAATACCTCAAAAACCTGCAGGTTGAGAGCAAGCTGAGTGAGTCCGCTTCTCAAAAGATTGGAACGGTACTAGACTCGCAGATTCGACCCAAGCCGATGGCGAAGACTGAAGGCAGCATCATCACGGTAGGAGTGACGGGCGCGAGCGGCGCGATCTACGCGCAGTCCGTCCTGCGGCTGCTCGACGCAGACCCCCGCGTGGCGCGCGTTTTTCTGGTTGCGAGCGAAGCCGGGCTTCGTTTGATCTCGACTGAACTTGGCGTCGTCGCACCGGACCCCAAAAAACTTCCGTCGATCCTCACCGGCACATCCGCGAAAAAAATCGAATATCTCCCGAATAAGGATATTGGCGCGAGCATCGCTTCGGGGAGCGCGATCGTGGATGGCATGGTCGTAATCCCCTGCTCGGCCGGAACGCTCGGCTCGATTGCGGCCGGAATAGCCGACGACTTGTTGACGCGCGCCGCGGACGTTTGCCTCAAGGAGCGCCGGCGACTCGTGCTCTGTTTGCGCGAGACACCGCTCAATCGCATTCACATCGAAAACATGCTGCGCGTGAACGATGCAGGAGCAATGGTGATGCCCGCGATGCCTGCGTTTTATTACGAGCCGAAAAGTATCGCGGACATCGTCGAGCAGTTTGCGTACCGTGTGCTGGCGCAGCTCGGCTTGCCGCAAGAGAAACAGTACCGATGGAAGGGTGGTAAGCCCTAATCTGGCATCCGAGATTATTTAGAATTTGTCTGAGGAGGATTTCATGAAACGCGCGCGTCTCTTTTTCTTTGCGAGCCTTGTTCTATTAATTGTCGCCGTGTGTGCAGCGACGAGCGGTACGAGGTCTTCCGCGAAGGGAGCCCCGCCGCAGGGCGCGAAGGACTTTGTCCTCGTGATTCACGGCGGCGCGGGCAGTTTCAAGAATATCCCGCCGGAACGGCTCGAAGTGGCTCGCGCCGCGATGACGAAGGCCATTCACGATGGCTACGAAATTCTTTCGCACGGCGGGACGAGCCTCGACGCCGTCGAAGCTTCGCTCCGCGTGATGGAGGAATCCGGCGCATTTGATGCGGGCCGCGGCGGCTATTACACGCGCGACGGCGTGGTCGAGCTCGACGCCGCCATCATGGATGGCCGCACGCTCAACGCCGGCGCGGTTGCTTCCCTCCAGCACATCGCGCATCCCATCAGCCTCGCGCGAATGGTGATGGAAAGAACGAAACACGTGATGCTGGTGGGCGAGGGCGCCGAGCAATTCGCGAAATCGCAGGGAGTGGAGCTGGTGTCTCCGCTCTATTTCTACAATGAACGCCAGTGGAAACATTTCCAGGAAATGTCAGAGAAGAAGAGTTCGTCGCTACTTGATTCCGAGGTGCACGGCACGACGGGAGTGGTGGCGCTCGATCAAGCGGGCAATCTCGCGGCAGGCACCACAACCGGAGGCACAACGCTCAAGATGCCGGGCCGCGTCGGCGATTCGCCCATCATCGGCGCCGGGACCTACGCGAACAACGATAGCTGCGCGGTTTCCGGGACCGGCGTCGGCGAGTTTTACATTCGCAACGTCGTCGCCGCGGACATTTGCGCGCGCGTGCGCTACCTCCACGTGTCGCTCGAGCAGGCCGCGAACGACGTCGTGATGAAAGAGCTGGTCAAGCAGCACGGCGAAGGCGGCGTCATCGCGCTCGATCGCCAGGGGAACGTGGCCATGCCGTTCAACAGCGACGGGATGATCCGCGCAGTCGTGCGCTCGGACGGGAAGTTTACGATCAAGATTCGCAACGAATAAGCATGGGCAAAAGCCGAATCCGAATCGTGCTCGAGATGATTAAGTTCGAGCACTCCGTGTTTGCACTTCCGTTCGCGCTGGTGGGCGCGTTGCTCGCCGCGCGTGCCGGCGGTGGATTGCCGTCGTGGCGGCAGATTCTCTGGATTGTCGTCGCAATGGTCGGAGCACGCTCCGCTGCGATGACCATGAATCGTCTCGCCGACCTCGAATACGATCGCAGGAATCCGCGGACTGCAAATCGTGCACTCGCCACCGGTGAGCTTTCGGTCGGGTTCGCGTGGGCATTCACGCTCGTTGCTTCGGCGGCGCTCGTCGTCGCGGCATGGCAATTGAATCCGCTCGCGCTCAAGCTTTCGCCCGCGGCGCTCGCGGTGTTGTTTTTTTATTCCTACACGAAACGATTTACCGCTTGGTCGCATTTCGTCTTGGGACTCTGTTTGGGGATGTCGCCGGCCGCCGCATGGATTGCCATTCGCGGCTCGCTCGATTGGCGGATGCTGATTCTCTGCGCCGCCGTGACTCTATGGGTAGGCGGATTCGACGTGCTCTACGCGTGCCAGGACGTTGAATTCGACAAGCACGCGGGGCTGTACTCGATTCCGAAGCGTTTTGGAATTGCCCGCGCCCTCGCGATCGCGCGCGGGATGCACATCCTCATGATTGGCCTGCTCGCGTGGCTGGCGTGGAGTTTTCAACTGGCGTGGCCGGCGTGGGCGGGAATTGGCGTCGTCGCCGCGCTGCTTCTATACGAGCATTCGCTCGTAAAGGCGAACGACCTCAGTAAAATCAATGCTGCCTTTTTCACGGTGAATGGTTATATTAGTTTGTTGTTCCTGCTTTTCTGGGGCGCGGCGGTGGTTATGATGCCGCGATAATAGTCGAAGACGATGTTGCGTAAAATCGGGATTGTCGCTCTGTGGTGGCTTGTCGGCTGGATTTGTCCAGCGGCCGCGCCGCAGACCAAGAAGTGCAAAGGGAATGAACGGCTTGTGGGCGACTGTTTCAAGGTGCACGGGCGCATGACCATGGGCAACGGCGGACCTGCGATCAGGATTTGGCGAATCGGCACGGACCGAAAGTTGGGTGTTTGGGATGATGACGAGGAACCGAATGTGGCTTGGCTTCCGTCTCGAATTTCCAAAGTTCTTGACGAAGACCATCAGATTTTTGCGGACTTCGAGGTTTGCCCGCTGACGAAGGAAAAGGCCGATGAGCTTCAAATTGTTTGCGTGGAGTCGGCGAGCAAAACCGTGATTAGAGACGTGCGGAACAAGAACGAGTCGAAGGGAAGATTGTGAACTCGGAACTTCAAATCAATGACGCGCGGCTCGAGCCGATCGCGCAGAAAGTTCTCGCAGGCGAGCGTCTGTCGGCGGACGATGGCCTCGCGCTCTATCAATCGCACGACTCGCTCGCGGTTGGCTGGCTTGCAAACCACGTTCGCGAACAGCGTCACGGCAACATCTGCTACTTCAATGTCAATCGCCACATCAATCCAACGAACGTTTGCGTGGCGCATTGCCGCCTGTGCGCGTTTGGACGCTCGCCTGACGCAGTCGGAGCCTACACGTTTGCACTCGATGAAATCTGGCAGCGCGCCGGCGAAGGTGTCGCCGAGGGTGCGACGGAATTCCACATCGTCGGCGGGCTGCATCCCGATCTTCCATTCGAGTATTACCTCGACCTGATCCGCGGCTTGAAGCAGCGCTTCCCGGAGGTGCATTTGAAGGCGTTCACGATGGTCGAGGTCGGCTACTACGCGCGCATTTCGAAGCTTTCGATTCGAGACACGCTGATCGCGATGAAGGAAGCGGGCGTGGATTCGCTTCCCGGCGGCGGTGCGGAAATTTTTCATCCTCGCGTGCGGAAAGTCATCTGCGACCACAAAGTCAGCGGCCAGATGTGGCTTCAGATTGCGCGCACGGCCCACGAAGTTGGCTTGCGGTCGAACGCCACCATGCTTTTCGGCCACATCGAAACGCTCGAAGAGCGCGTGGATCATTTGCTCCAGCTTCGCGCTTTACAGGATAAGACGCACGGATTCGTCGCGTTTATCCCACTCGAATTTCATCCGGACAATACGGCGCTCTCGCACCTGCCGAAGCCGACCGGACTGGACAACCTGAAGACGATTGCGGTGGCGCGGCTCCTGCTCGACAATTTCGATCACATCAAGGCCTACTGGATCATGCTAACGCCGCGAATCGCGCAAATCGCGCTGAGGTTTGGCGCCGACGATCTCGATGGCACCGTTGTCGAAGAAAAAATCTATCACGATGCCGGTGCGACCACGCCCGAGCATCTTACCCGCGCCGATCTCGAACGCTTGATTCGCGCCGCGGGCCGCGTCCCCGTCGAGCGCGACACACTTTACAATCCCGTCGATCGCTCGAAAATGCCGGCGATCGCCGCCGCCGCTGCATCTGGGCGTCGCTCCGACGGATTTATCCCCGAATCATCGCTCACACTAAACATCTAGAAATTATTCGGACTGTCTGATTTCCTGCTGACTTCAGCTCATGCGAAGGGCGCTATTCTCTTGTTTGCGTGGGAGAGTCTTCCGGAACGCCGAGCACCTGCACCTGAATGGAGCGCTCGCGTGGGCCGTCCAGTTCCGCAAGGATGATCGACTGCCAGTAGCCGAGCGCCAGCTCGCCGTTGCGGACCGGCACCGAGAGCGTATGTCCGAGCACCATCGCGCGGAGATGGGAGTCTGCGTTCTTGCGATTGCACTCGGAGAGTTTCGGGTCGTTATGCCGCCAGTAGTCGATCCGTCCAACCAGCCGCTCGAGGAACGACTTGATGTCGTCGAGCAAGGCTTGCTGGAATTCGTTGATGAAGATCGCTGTGGTCGTATGAAGAGATTGCACCAGAATAAAGCCCGCCTTCAATCCGTGCTTGCGGACCACTTCATTCAAGTCTCGCGTGATGTTGATCAGCTCGAGCCGTTCCCGCGTCTTGTAGCAAATCGTTTCGAGATACATCTGCAATGCAGCAGTAGGACGAACTTCGGGTATTAGTTTGTTGTTTGTTTTTGCCGCGGCAGTCTTCATCAGTCTCAGCGCTCCTCAGCGTTCGCACTTACGATACTGCCGATAGGATGCCCGGGAGCCGGTCAGGTTTGCTCGAAGTTTCATTATAGTGACCTGACGGCAAACACGTCCACTTCTAATCCCGGCTTCAAGCATGTGGATGCGATTTGTCGTACACCGCCATCAGTTGCTGGATGTTTGCCTGCGTATAGCGCTGCGTCGTCGAGAGCGACGCGTGGCCGAGCAGTTCCTGGATGGCGCGCAGGTCCGCGCCGCTCGCCAGAAGGTGCGTCGCAAACGCGTGCCGCAGCGAATGCGGATGCAGGTCCCAATTGACGTTCACGAGCCGCGCATACCTTTTCACCATCGTTCGCACGGCGCGGTCATGGAGCCGGCCTCCGAGGTGATTGACGAACACCGCCTCGGGATCGATCCTTGTGCGAGGATGATTCAGAATTTCGGCGCGCACCGGCCAGTAGGCTTCGAACGCTTCCTGCGCCTTTGCGCCGTACGGCACCACGCGCTCCTTGCGGCCCTTGCCGAGCACGCGAAGCATCTGCCCGCGCCTGTCCACGTCGCCCAAATTCAGTCCGACGAGTTCGCTGACGCGCAGCCCGGAAGCATAGAGCAGTTCCAGGATGGCGCGATCGCGCCGCGGTATCAGCTTGGCGTCTTCGCTCGCAAGCGACCCGCGCCAACGCGGACGCTTCGACCCCGCAGGATCGCGCGACATATTTTCGAGAAGGTTGTTCAACTCCTCCGCCGTCAGAACGGCGGGCACGCGCTTGGGAATCTTCGGAGTTCCCACCAGCCGCGCAGGGTTCTGATTTACGATTCGCTCGCGCACGCAAAATCGGAAAAATGTCCGCAGGCATGCGAGCTTTCGCGCCACCGAAGCTTTTTGCAGGCGCCGTTCGTACAGCCAGCTGATGAATTCGCGGATGACGCGATGGTCCACTTCTCCGAGCGGCAGAGTTTTCTCTCCCGGCGGAGTGAGGAATTTCTGGAATTGCTCGAGGTCGCTCCGGTAGTCGCCGATCGTCGCCGGCGAAGCGTTGCGCTCATAGCGCAGATAGTTGATGAATTTTTCAATCGGCTGCTTCATCGGTGCATCTCTCGGCTGCCGGAATTATAATCCGTTTATGGGTCTCGCAATTTAACCGCCGTGCAATGGATGACGTGAAGCAAAACTCGGAAATCGAGATTTCGTACTGATTGGAAGGAGAAAGCGCTCGTTCGTCGGCTAGCAAAACCGGGAAGTTAGAAAGACTAAGCCTTTGAAGGAGTTGAGACGCCTGCACCAACCGGTTGCGCCTCGGGAAGAGGCGCTGCGGCGGGCTCGGCCTGCGGCGCTTCGATTTCCCAATCGCAGCCTTCTTTCATGCACGAGCGGAAATTTCCGTGCTTGGTCCGCTTCTCCACCACGAACGCCGCGCCGCACTTCGGGCAAGGCTCGGCGATGGGCTCGTGAGGGCTCGTGAAATCGCAATCCGGGTAGCGGCTGCAGCCGTAGAAAATCCGCCCGCGCCCGCGTCCCTTCGATGACCCGCGCCGGACGAATTCCCCTTCATTGCACTTCGGACACTTGATCCCGAGCGTGATCGGCCGCGTGTATTTGCACTTCGGATAATTCTGGCAGCCGATGAATTCGCCGAAGCGCCCGTGGCGCCTCAGGAGCTGCGCGCCGCAGGTGGGGCACTTTTCATCGAGCGGCACGTCCGGCTGTCGCGGTTTCTTTGTGCCGCTCACGAGCCGGCGCGTCGTCTTGCAATCCGGGTAGCCCGTACACGCGAGGAACGTTCCGAAGCGGCCGCGCTTGATGGCCATTTCCTTACCGCAATTGTCGCAGTACTCCGTCTTCGCTTCGCTTTCCACTTCTTCGCTGCCGGGTTCGGAAAGATCGCGCGTGAAATCGCACTCGGGATAGCGCGAGCAACCGAGGAAAAATCCGTGCCTGCTGATCCGCTCGAGCAGATCTCCCTGCCCGCACTTCTCGCATTTTTCGCCCGTCGGGATGCCCGCTTTGTACGACTCCATTTCGCCGCCGGCCTTGTCGAGGTCTTCCTCGAAACGGTCCCAGAAATCCTTCACGGATTTCTTCCACGGAAGTTTGCCCTCTTCGATTTCATCGAGTTCGTCTTCCATCCGCGCTGTGAAGCCGACGTCGAAAATGTCCTGAAAAGCCTTGACGAGCAGGTCGCTCACTTTTTCGCCGAGCAAAGTCGGCGTGAACCGGCCCTGGTCCTTGCTGACGTACTCGCGCTCGACGATTGTCGAGATAATGTTCGCGTAGGTGGACGGCCGGCCGATGCCTTTGTCTTCGAGTTCTTTTACGAGCGTCGCTTCCGTGTAGCGTGGCGGCGGCTCCGTGAAGTGTTGCTCCGGCCGGATTTTCTCGAGGCGCAACTTTTCGCCCTCGCGGACCTGCGGAAGCGCCCGGCTATCGGTGTCGCCCTCGTCTTCCTTCTCTTCCTCTTCTTTCACAGCCTGGTACGCGGCGAGGTAGCCGTCGAATTTGATCACCGATCCCGTGGCCCGGAAAACGTAATCGTTCGCCGACACGTCAATTGTGGTCTGGTCGAAGACGGCCGGAACCATCTGCGAAGCGACAAACCGCTGCCAGATCATCTGATAGAGCTTGTACATGTCGTCTTCCAGATACCGCTTCACGCTTTCCGGCGTGCGCGCCACGTCCGTCGGACGAATCGCTTCGTGCGCATCCTGCGCGTCCTTTTTCGATTTGAAGAAATTCGGTTTTTCCGGGACGTAGGTTTGCCCGTAGCTCGTTCCGATGTGCTCGCGCACCTGCGCAAGTGCATCGTTTGAAACGCGCACCGAATCGGTGCGCATGTAAGTGATCAGCGCGACCGAACCTTCGCCGCCCAGCTCGACGCCTTCATACAGTCTCTGAGCGAGCATCATCGTTCGCTTCGCCGTATAGCGCAGGCGGTTGTAACCGGCCTGCTGGAGCTTCGAAGTCGTAAACGGCGGGGGTGCGTGGCGGCGCTTTTCCTTTTGCGCGACGCTTGCCACCTGCCAGATCGCGCGCTCGACGGCTGCGAGTACCTTCTGCGCCTCGGCCTCGTTCGAGACTTCGATATCCTCGCCCTTAAATTTTGTCAGTTTGGCTTCAAAGACGGGCGGACCGCCGGCTGCCAGGAGCGCGTGGATTGTCCAGTATTCCTTCGGCACGAACGCGCGAACTTCGCGCTCGCGCTCGACAATCAGCCGTAGCGCGACCGTCTGCACGCGTCCCGCCGAGAGGCCGCGGCGAACCTTGTCCCACAGGAGCGGCGAAATCTTGTAGCCCACCAGGCGGTCGAGCACGCGGCGCGCCTGCTGCGCGTCCACCAGATTCTCGTTCACTTGCGTCGGATTTTCGAACGCGGCTCGGATGGCCTTCTGCGTGATCTCGTTGAACATCACACGGTAAATCTTCGGTGGCGATTTCTTTGTGGTGTCGATGGCAGCGGCCTTTAAGGGCTTCTTGTCGGCCTTCTCTTCACCCCCGCCCTGTTCCGCTTCCTGGTTTGCCTCTCGCGCTTCCTCCACCACTTTGAGGTACTTTCGCGGTTTGCTCAGTATTTCGGCGAGGTGCGCGCAAATCGCTTCGCCCTCGCGGTCCGGGTCGCCCGCGAGATAGATGGCATCCGCCGTTGCCGCAGCTCTTTGCAGATCGCCGATCACCTTAATCTTGCTTGGAATCACTACGTACGTCGGGTCGAAGATATTTTCAGAGGTAACGACGATTGGCTTCGCGGCCTTTTTTCCCGGAGTTTTCCCTTTTGCTTTTGACTTGCGCTTGGACTTGCGCGCTCCATTTTGATCGCCGGGCAGAAGGATACCGATGTTCTTCTTCGGCAAATCCATCACATGGCCGTAAGAAGCCTTCACTTTGTAATTTCGGCCGAGATACTTTTCGATTGTTTTCGCCTTGGCCGGCGATTCGACAATAACCAGTGACCTGTCCATGCGCTCCCTTGTTTCCGCCTGCACGCCGCAACACGGACGGCCGGGTTGCCGTACCATCCTACGCCTGTATTGCCTGCGGCAATTACAACAGGACTTTCAAGAATTGCTTTCCCGGCAACTGGCGCACCACGCCTTTCAGTTCCAACTCGAACAGCGCCGCCAGCACTTCCGAAGAGCTTAACCCCGAAAGCTCGACCAATTCATCCACATGACGCGCCTGGTCCGCGGCCAGCAATTCAAACAGCGGCCGCTCCGTCTCGCTCAAGCTCTGCTCCACCAGTGCGGCCCGCTCTTCCGAGGTCGCCGCCTCAACCGGCACGAGTTCGGCGCGGACGGGTGTCGGCAATTCCTCTACCACATCCTCCCAGCCTGTCACCAGCTTCGCACCCTGTTTGATCAACTGATTCGGCCCGAAGCTCGCGGGTTGCGTGGCGTTCCCCGGAACGCCGTAAACTTCCCGGCCGAATTCCATCGCGAGCCTTGCCGTTATCAGCGAACCAGAATACTGTGCGCCCTCGACGACGACAACTCCCAGCGCCATCCCCGCAATGATGCGATTTCGAATCGGAAAATTCTGCGGCGCCGGAAACGTCCCCATCGGAAACTCGCTGATGATCACGCCGCGCTGCACCATCTCAGCAAAGATCTTCTTGTTCTCCTTCGGGTACACAACGTCAATCCCGCACCCGAGGACGCCGATCGTTCTGCCGGTCGGAGAATTCAGCGCTCCCTTGTGAGCGCTCGAATCGATTCCACGCGCGAGGCCGCTCGCGATGACCACTCCCCGATCCGCCAGGTCCCGGGCCAACCGCTCAGCCATTTGATTCCCGTAAGGGGTCGGGCGACGCGCGCCCACGATTGAAATGATATGCCGATTTAGAAGCTCCACGTTTCCAAGCACATAGAGGAGTGGCGGGGGATCATAAATCTCGCGCAGACGGCTGGGATACGCCGGTTCGTCCCACGTCAGCAGGCGGCATCCCGCCGCCTGCGCCAGAGCCAATTCCTTTGCTGCGGTGCTTAATGGCTGGCGTGTATGAATCGCCTGCGCCACGGCCGCGGGGAGGCGTTGGGCTTCGAGCGCGGTGAGCGAGGCGTTGAAAATCGCTTCCGGGCTGCCGAATTCGCGGAGCAGTTTTCCCGCCGTCCGCGCCCCCAGCCCGGGCGTCAACGCAAGCGCCAGCCATCCCAAGTAGTGGTCGGGGTCCATCGAGGGGCCGAGACTACGCACGCGTGCGGCATGTTGTCAAGCTAGGTGATTATTCAATAGGTATCCAGAGAGGCGGCGAATCCATCACTTCGTGCAATACGCCATCAGCGTGCTTCCAAACGGCATTCCAATCGCGCCGAGTGTTCGCTGCTCGGCGCGCGTGAGCCAGTACAGCGGCCGGTTGATCCACGCCGGCGGAACGCGCGGGATTGCCGGAGGGCGGCGAAAAATATTTTCAAACACTCGAACCGCAAGCTTGGCAGGAAATGTCCACTGGCACCAATACTGTTCCTCGACCACCGCAAAGCCGGCCTGCTCGAGCAGCGGACGCAACGTGCTTCGCCGGAATCGCACGCGGTGTTGATTGATGTCGTCGTGGTTCGTCCAGAGAATCGGAAACGCGGGAGCGGTGAGCAGCAACGCACCCTTCGGCGCAAGCAGGGAGTACGCGTGCCGCAACGCCTCGGCCGGATCGTCGAGGTGTTCAAGGACGTCGAGCATTAGCACGAGTGAATAAGGTTTCGGCAAACGAAATTTTGTATCAAACGGCGCGATGCGAATCCGCTCGCGATGCGCGCCTTGCGGATTCACCAATCCCGCGTCCGGCTCCACTCCTTCTACGTCGCCGAATTCCGCCAGGCTGTCGAAGAAAAGCCCGTCGCCGCAGCCCACATCTAGAATGTGCAAACGCACGTTCGGCGGGATGTGCCGCCGCAGCACGCGTACGACGGCGTCCTCCCGCGCGCGCCACCACCAATGCCGCGTGTAGAGCTCGCGGTACTCCCTTGCATACTCTGGTTCCAATGGAACTCCGACGAGGGTTCCGGTTTCGAGGCCTACCGGAGAATTTCGCGCTCCGCGGCTCCCCGGGTGCGTCGCGCTTCAATCGAAGCTTCGGGCGTTCCGTCTTTGAAACCGCCGATGACCGAACCGATGATGTAGATTGGCCGCGCCTTCGACTCTTCATAGACGCGTCCCACATACTCTCCGATCACTCCCAGGAAAAACAGCAGCACGCCGGATAAAAACGAGACCATCAAAATCAGCGCTGTGAATCCCTTCGGCGATTCGTGCATGACCAATTTCATGAACACCGCGTAGAAAGCGAAAAGCATCGAAAGCGCAATCGCTGCGGCGCCCAGCAAAGCGGCGGCCCGGATCGGCACAATCGAAAACGCGAAAATTCCGTCCGACGCGAGCCGCAATAATCGCATCAGGCCGTACTTGCTCTTCCCCGAATGGCGCTCCTCGCGCTCCACTGGAATTCCAGTCTGCCGGAACCCCACCCAACTTCTCATCCCACGCAGATAGCGGTGATGCTCGGGCATGCGGTGAAGATGTTCGATCACGCGGCGCGACATCAGGCTGAAATCCCCGGCGTCCAGCGGCAGCCGCACGTCCGACAGCCTCGACATCATCCGGTAGAAAACGAAATAGCAGAGCCGTAGCGGCCACGGCTCTTTTCGCCGGACGCGCTGCGCGTAAACCACGTCGTAGCCTTCCCTGTGCCGCGCGACAAACTGCGGAATCACTTCGGGGGCATCTTGCAGATCGCCGTCCATCACTACCACCGCATCGCCTGTCACGTGATCGAGGGCCGCCGTCAACGCGGCCTGGTGTCCGAAATTGCGCGAAAGCGAAATCGCCAGAATCCGGGGATCACGTCGCGCTGCTTCTTCGAGAATCGCGAGCGACCCATCGCTGCTGCCGTCGTCAATAAAAAGAAGTTCGTGCGGCCCGCCCTCGACTTTATCCAGCGCCACGCAAGTTCGCCGCAGGAGCTCCGGCAGGACGCTCTCCTCGTTGTGGATCGGAATCGCAACGGACAGGCGGAACCTCGCGCTCATGGCTTCATCCTACCTTTGCAGAGGGCCGTTTTCCATAGATTCCGCCGCCCCCGCGCGATTTCCGCAGCAATTTGCGTTATAGTCCCGCGCAAACCGTCGAGGAGGGACCGTGACGCCGGCCGAGCGCACTCGCACGATCAACTCGATTCTCGTCTATTTGATTCTGACGCTCGTATCGAGCGCGATCTTCTACCGCCTCATCATCCGCCAAACTGTGACGGATGCGCACGGCACGTGGTTCGTGTTCGGCCTGATGTGGTGTCCGGGAATTTCCGGCCTTCTCACGCGCCTGATTTTTCAAGGCAACTGGCGCGGCCACGGATTCGGCTGGGGAAAAACGAAATATCAGTTTGTGAGCTACTGGATTCCTCTCGCCTACGCGTCCGCCGTTTATTTCCCGGTTTGGATTGCGGGCTACGCCGATTTTCACAGCCGTCCGTTGACGAACCTCGCGCACCGCGTTCCAAATCTTCCGCACGCGGCCGTCTTGCCGCTGTTCTTCCTGATTCTCGCCACGGTTGGCGTGTTTTTCTCCTGCATCTCTGCGCTTGGCGAAGAGCTCGGCTGGCGCGGATTTCTCGTCCCGCAACTTTCGAAGATCATGCCGTTCCGGAGCGTCGCGCTCACGAGCGGAATCATCTGGTCGATGTGGCATTACCCCATCATTCTTTTTTCGGATTACCACGGCACCGGGCCGCTCTGGTATTCGCTCGCCACTTTCACCGTCATGGTGGTGGGGATCAGCTTTCTCTTTGCGTGGATGCGATTGAAATCCGGAAGCGTTTGGACAGGCATGCTCCTGCACGGGAGCCACAATCTTTTCGTTCAGGCTTTTTTCGATCCGCAAACGCGCCACGCTCGGTTCACCGATTTATGGACCACGGAATTTGGCGCGGGCCTCGCGCTCGCCGCAATGGTCATCGCCATTATTTTCTACCGCAAGCGCGCCGAATTGCCCGCGGAGTCCGAATCAGCAGTTGTCTCCTCTACGTAGCACGCAACTCCGGGGTATTTGTAGGGGTGCAGCCTTACCCATAGCGCCCTCCGCGAAGCGTTGCTGCGCCCGGCACACGAACTTGGCACCGCCGTACGCGGTGACGCCCGATTTGCTTTTGCCTAGCTTCCTCGCCTCTTTGTTTTTCTCTGTGTTTATCTGTGTTCATCTGTGGTTACATTCGGGGGTCAAGGCTACGTTTTCTCGAACGGCCAGATCGCCGCAACGGCCAGCTCGAGAAGATTTCCGTCCGGGTCGCGAAAATAAATCGAGGGCGGCTGATCGCCGAAGGCCAGTTCCTTCTCAATCGCCACTTTGTGCTCTTTCAAACGCCGCCGCCAATCTTCAAGCTCGCTCGGTTCGACGCGAAATGCGACGTGCCCCTGTCCTTCCGCTCCGTGTGAAGGAAAATGTTGCTTGGCGCGGGTTTTCGCCGCCTCGAAGAGCAGAAGGATCGTCGGGCCGACCATGAATGCAGCCCCGCGCCCTTCTTGGAATTCGTCGATCAACCGCAACCCGAGCACATGCCGGTAAAATGCGACGGCGCGGTCGAGGTCTTTCACGTAGAGCGAACTTTCGAGGACTGCTTGCGGGGAGGCCATTGCCTCCGAATCTTAGTCTTCTGATTTCTCCGAAGCAATCTCCACTAACCCACTCGCACTCGCGAACGCCCACGCGCTGTTGCCGCTTTCTCTTTACACAGCGCAGCCCGAGTGGTCAAAATACGCGCACCATTCGCTGACGAAAGGATTAAACGCGCCATGAAGACAAATTCTAGGCTCCTGCTCGCCGTCCTCCTGTTCACTTCCGCTTTTCCGATGCGCGCGTTCGCCCAAGACGCTTCCGCCGAAAAAGGAATCGAAGGGACATGGGAAGGGGTGCTCGGCGGACAGCTCCATCTGGTCGTCACGTTCACGAAGTCGCCGAACGGCGCCTACACCGGCCAGCTTAACAGCGTGGACCAGAACGCGATTCTTCCGATCGAGACCGCCACGCTCAAGGGCGACGCTGTCCGCTTCGAAGTCCAAAGAGTCGGCGGCATCTATGAAGGACTCCTCAGCGCGGACGGAGTTCTTCGTGGCACGTGGGCGCAAACGGGATTGCCACCGCAACCTCTATCCTTCACGCGCAGCCAGAAAGCCGAAGCGTCAAAGCCCGCTCCTGCTGCAACGCCTGCGCACACTCCCAAGCCGCTCACCGTGCCGCTCGACGTCGTTGTTCCCATCGCGCCTACCGCATTCCAAGCCGATGGCAAATGGCACGTCGTTTACGAGCTGCACGTCACGAACCTCGGTCGCTGGGACACTTCGCTCACGCGTGTCGAACTCTTCACTGCCGGCTCCACGCAAAAATCACTCGTGAAACTGGAAGGCGCGGATCTGGAAGCCGTGCTCGTGCGCCCAGGGACCGACACCACGGAAAAATCGAAAATCGCTCCCGGCGCATTTGCCGTCGTTTATCTCTGGCTCACGCTCGACAAACGCGAAGATGTGCCGGATTCGATTCGGCAGCGAATCACGACGAGGATCGGCGACTATCCCGAGCAGCTCGCGATTGACACCGCGCCCACCGCAGTGGACCGCCGCACCGTCGCCATGATCAGCTCGCCTCTGCGCGGCGACGCTTGGGTTGCAGCCAACGGCCCTTCGAATTCCTCCGCTCATCGCCGCGCGCTCATTCCGATTGACGGCCGCGCGTACATCTCGCAGCGCTTCGCGATCGATTGGGTCGAGCTTTTCCCCGACGGCAAGACCCACCGCGGCGATCCGCTCGACAACAAAAATTATCGCGCCTACGGCGCTGAGATTCACGCCGTCTCGGACGGCATCGTCACCGACGCCAAGGACGGCATCGCGCAGAATATTCCCGGCGCGAACTCTCGCGCCGTGCCCATCACGCTTGAAACGATCGGCGGCAACCACGTCATCATGGAAATCGCCCCAGGCCAGTTCGCGTTTTACGCGCACATGCAGCAGGGCTCGGTCCGCGTGAAGGTAGGTGACAAAGTGCGCCGCGGCGACGTCCTCGGCCTCGTGGGGAATTCCGGCAACTCCACCGAGCCGCATCTCCACTTCCACATCTCGAATTCGAACTCGATGCTCGGCTCCGAAGGCTTGCCCTACGCCCTAGATTCGTTTGAAGCGCGTCTCTCCGGCTCCGCCAACAGCACCACCGCGCCAAGCACGGCCACCGCAAAATCAAACTCCTCGCCCACAAGACACGCGACGGAACTCCCCACCGAAAACGAAATCGTCTCCTTCGCCCCCTAGGTTCGCCCAGACGGCGTCTCTGCCGTCGCCGATTTCTGCTAATCTTCGTGATGGATGCGGATCAGCCTGTTCCTTTCAACTCTGCTTCTGGCCGCCACGGTAGCCAGCTCTCAGGTGAAGCACTGGACGGAAACATCAGACGAGCTGATCTGGACTGGGCGATATAAGAACTGCGATCACGGGTATCTGGTTAATCTTCCCCCAGGAGTGGTAGGCCACGGCTCTCATCCGCCCAGCCCCAACCATGGAATTCTCATTTCGGCAAAGAATCCAAGTACCACAAACGAAGTGGCGCTCGAAGAGCCGAGACTCGTTGATATATATGACAGTAATGACGCTGCTGAACTTGGCAGTGCGCGGGCCTATCTCAAGGAATACGAGCTGAAACCTGCCAAAGCGCCGGGAAAGATCACGATACTAGAACAGCGTGACACCAAATTCCGCGGCTCCTCGGCAGTTTATGTTCATTTTCGCGAGATGAAGAAACTCTCGACATCCGAGGTTGAAGAGTTGGTCATCTACCGGACACCGAAAGAAATTGGACCGTTTTTCAATGTTGTTCTGCTACGGACCACTCCCGAATTCTACAGCCACGATCACGTTCTTTTTATTCAAGTCCGCGATGGGCTGCGATTCATTCCCCTGCCGAAGGGGGAGTGCTCAAATAATTGATGTTCCTTTGCTGTCATTTATCGTCGGACGGCATCTTGCGTTCGCGTAGTCGGGAACGGCAAGGTCGCCTTCACCGAAATCTCAAATTTCAAGTCTGAAATTGCCTTTCGGCCAGACACGTGGCACAGACAATCTTGTCTGTGCTTCGAATGGTTTTGCGACTTCGTAGGAACGCTTCTTTCCATCCTTGCTTTCTCTCCTCGTACAGGTGTACTAGTCCTCGCCCGATTCTGTACCTTTGGACGAGTCCTTCTCCGCGCACCACCTGTTAACGTGAATCTAAAACAATGCAGACAATT